>JBBIVA010000009.1:0-46638 GCA_037439945.1 Marinilabiliaceae bacterium | reverse complement strand
TTTCTAATGACGGTCATTAGAAAAAATGGCTAAAGACAAATTTGGGTTAAAAAATCCAATTTATATTCCTTTACCTTAGCATTTTTTTGAATAATGTGAATATGGAAAATTAAGCGATTTCCATCGCTTATTATGGGATAAATGAAAAGGTTATGTTGAATGAAGAACATATTCAACTGCTAATAATAAAACCCTTATGTAAATAGTTAGTGGTGGTGTCTATTACAGATATTCCGTTTGATGGGTTTATTATTTTCACCTTCTGTTCCGTGTTTTGCTGCTGACGGAACAATTTTGGTAACTACAAAAGTACCAATTAATGCAGCCAAAACAACAATTCCTTTTATAGTATAATTTGCAATAAACAGGGTTACCGAAATGGTAACCATAATCCACATTAAAACAACCGCCCAAATTTTATGCTGTTTTGTAAGTCCACCGTTTTTTTTGTAATCAATAATATATGGCCCCAAAATCTTATTGTTTAAAAACCTATTATACAACTTTTTTGAACTTTTTAAATACAAAGCTGCAGTTAATAAAAGAAATGGAGTAGCCGGCAACCCGGGAACTACAATCCCGATTATTCCTAGACATAATGATACTGTTCCTAAAAAAATATATAGAGACCTTAGAAAGATTAACCTCATATTTAGTAAAACCCAAATTTTAGTTTGATAAAAATTTCCATTTAAAGCGCTGTAATTCACAGTTTTTTCGGTAAAAATGCAACATTCCTGCAAATATAATTAACACAGGTTAAATATCAAGTTGCAATAAGCCCCTCCTGTAAAACAAATGAGCCGGCAACTGGGCCGGCTCACTATTTTTAAAAAACTATAAATATTATTTTACTACTACTTTTGTGGCAGCGTTATTAACAACTACAACATAAATGCCTTTTGGCAAATCCACTTTAATCGCAGAACCGGCATTAGCATTTTCAAACAATTTGCTGCCTGTAATTGAAAAGATTTTTACGCTTTGGTTTTCTTTACCATTTATAAAAACAGAACCGGAAACAGAATAAATATCTGACTCGGATTCAAAAACTCTTTTTGTGTTGGTTGCCACACCAACTAACTCAACATCATCAGCATACCAAATGGTTTGTACGGAAGCTTGTATAGCCTGGTTATTAATACCAAAAGCAATATAAACAGTACCAGAGAGAGATGCATTACCTGTAATTGGTATAGTTATGTCTTCCCAAACCGCAGAAGCTCCACTTGCACGGTTAAATTCTCCAATAGCCGAAGCGTGAGAAGAAAGTCTTTCAGGATGCCCTCCGGTGGGAACTGCTGCGGACGCAGCCACAACAATCCATTTCCAACCCACATCGCCCTGGTGAAACAAAGCCTTAAATTTAAAAGAAGTATAATCAGCTAATGTTTTGCCGGCAGGAAGAACAAACTCGAGGTAAGGTGCTGCGTTCCAATTACTATTAGCAAATCTCATAACTTTGTTTGCGGCGTTAAGAGGGTCTGCAAACACGTCACTGTGTGTAGCCGGGCTCCAGCCCCGATTACCTATTGCATCTCCAATTGTACGATTCTCAAAATTGTGGCTTAGAGTTTGACTAAACAATCCTGAGAAACTCAAAACAAATACAGTTAACACGTAAAGTTTCTTCATAAAGATAGTTTTAATGGTTTAAAAAATATTCAACCAAATTATATAACAAAAACTATTTAGTCAAATATTTATTTGTAAAAATATGATATTATATTTGCAAAAACAAAACAGCTAACAGAACAGAAAGGAACGCATAACTATAATAAATATAACGACATACTGCTTTTGGTGGATTTTTTAGTTAGGCCAAAATGCAAAATAATGCAAAAATAAGTTAATATACTAAGGTTGTAATTCTGCAGATTTTTGGAATTCTGATTTATTATAGGGCCATTTTTGTAATTTTCAGATAAAATGAAATCAATAATGTCAGGTAAAGGTATTATTTAATTTTTTTGGCTAAGTTTTTAATTCGGGTTACGTTAAGACTGGAAAAAAAAAGTTACCCTGATACAACGGGAAAGCACTTTTAACCAGGAATGGTTTTATCCCTGACAATAGTGAAATGAAATACTAATAAATTTTAAAAAGCTTTCATTGTCCCAAAAAAACATGTTATATTTGCACCCGCAAAAATGTAGGTTGTATTAATTGTAATTTTAAGTCACATGCCCGTAAAAATTAGATTAGCAAGACACGGACGCAAAAAGTATGCTTACTACCACATTGTGGTAGCAGATAGCAGGGCGCCACGAGATGGCAGGTATATTGAAAGGATTGGTTCATACAATCCCAACACTAATCCTGCTACCATAGACCTTGATACAGAAAAGGCTCTAAAATGGCTTTCAAATGGCGCTCAACCTACTGATACTACCCGTGCAATTTTGAGCTATAAAGGTGTTTTAATGAAAAAACACTTGCTCGAAGGAGTTAAAAAAGGAGCTTTTGATGAAGCTGAAGCTGACCGCAGATTCAAAAATTGGTTAGAAGGCAAAGAAGCTCAGGTAAAAGCCAAAAAAGATCGTTTGGCTTCTGAAAAAATGGATGCTCAAAAGCAACGCATTAATAATGAATCAAAAGTTAATGCTGAAAGAGCAGCCAAAATTGCAAAGAAAAACTCGGAATTTGCTGCAAAAGCCCAGGCTTCAAAAGTTGAAGAATCAACCCGGGAAACTTCAGCCGAAGAATCTGCCGCAGAGTAATTTTAACAATTCAAAAACTTTTGTAAACCCGTCGGTTATACTGGCGGGTTTTTTTATCTTTACATATTATGATTAATAAGGATTCAGTTCAAAAAATTGGGGTAGTAAGCAAATCCCATGGAATTTCCGGGGAATTGATTATTAGACTAAGTTCAGGCCTTACCGGAGCGGAAATTGAACCCACCTGGGTTTTTATTGATATTTTAGGCGGGCTGGTGCCTTACAAAACAAATACAGTAAGATATAAAAACGAGAATGAATTATTAGTAGATTTGGAGACATTAACCTGCGAAGAGAATATCAGGCGAATTCAGGGGTCCGATGTTTATATTGAAAAAGGAGACCTTAAAATAACCGATAATAATTTAACTAATCCAATCCAGTTGGCGGGATTTAAAGTTCTTGATTCGGCATATGGGCCAATTGGTGAAATAATATCTATTGTAGAAATAAAACAAAACCCGTTAATTGAAATCCAATTTAACGATAAAAATATCCTGGTTCCTTTTAGAGATGAGTTTATTGTATCAATTAATGGCGCTGAAAGAATTCTTATAATTAAAACACCTCCCGGGCTTATTGATCTTTATCTTGAATAAGCAATCCATTCTCGGATTTATATAAAAGATCGCTCCATTTTTCAGGTATTGCAATTGATTTTTCCTTAGATGGAATAAAACCCGCCATTACTGAATCACAGGTTACACAAGGATTAACATTTCCATCTTTAATTATCCATTGTATCATTTTTATACTTTTAACACCAAGTTTATATACACGGGTCAATACAATGAGTTTGTCGTTAATATAGGAAGGTTTAAAAAAATCGGTTTTGTAAGACACAATAACCAGGTTTTTATCATCAGTTCCTAATGAGTCTCCAAGAATTGATTTCAAATAACCGGACCTTCCCAAATCAAAATACTCCTGGTAAACAACATTATTTACATGGCCAAGACCATCAATGTCGTTAAACCTGATTTGCACCTGTAGCCTATGGTTAAAATCTTTAAGGTAATGTTCCATGTTATTTCTTAATAATCTTTATTTCACCGTTAACTTCTAATTTTATAACCGAAATATCCGCATAAGCACTATTGTCCCCCTGGCGAAAACCAACTATGTAATCAACACCATTTTTTATAGACTCGGATATTTCAGTAAAATTTTTCGGTACAGGTTTATCTGAAATATTAGCAGGTATTGAAACAATTGGTTTTTTAAATTTTATGCTAAGAGCTTTTGAAAAAATATCAAAGGTCAACCTTATACCAATACTTTTATCTGCATTGATTATGTTTGGTGCAAGGTTTTTTGCCCCTGGGCAGATTATTGTAATTGGTTTTTCGCTAACTTCGGTAAGGTCCCAGGCTAAAGGAGGTATTTCAATAAAGTAATTTGAAAGCTTTGATAGATTATCAACAATAATCTGCAATTGACTGATATTATTACTTTTTTTTAGATCAAAAATTTTTTGTGTAGCATCAATATTGGTTGCATCGCATCCAATCCCCCAGTAAACTCCGGAGGGATAAAGAATTAAGCCACCTGACTTTAGCACATCAAGAGCTGCTTTTAGATCCTCATTTGAGTAGAACTCATCCATATCATGAATTTATCAAACGGTTTAAGTCATTTTTAGCGGCAAACTTACAATCTGGTATTTTGTTATTCTGTTGAAAATCACACAATTAATGCAACTTTCTTAAGCAAAGGCCAAATTGAATTGGCTTTCCATCAAATTATCACAAAATTTAAAAGGTAATTGTGGCAAAATTTCTATACAGCAACCCCAAAATCACGTAATGCATCATTTAATGATGTTTTTAAATCTGTTGATGCTTTTCTTTGCCCAATAATTAATGCCGCAGGTACCTGGTAAGTACCGGCCGGAAAACTTTTAGTAATAGTCCCGGGTATTACCACCGACCTTGGGGGTACGTAACCATTGTATTCTACAGGTTTACTTCCTGAAACATCAATAATTTTGGTAGATGCTGTTAAAACAACGTTAGCCCCCAATACTGCTTCTTTCCCAACCCTGCACCCTTCAACCACAATGCAGCGCGAACCAATAAATGCATTATCTTCAATAATTACAGGTGATGCCTGTACCGGTTCTAAAACTCCCCCTAAACCAACACCGCCACTTAAATGTACATTTTGTCCAACCTGGGCACAACTACCTACCGTTGCCCATGTGTCAACCATGGTTCCTGATCCAACGTAAGCTCCAATATTTACATATGATGGCATTAAAACAACCCCGGGAGCCAAAAAAGAACCATATCGCGATATTGCATGTGGTACTACGCGAACACCCTGCTCTTTATAATTTTTTTTCAGGACCATTTTATCATGAAATTCAAAGGGCCCAACCTCAATTGTCTCCATTTGTTGAATCGGAAAATAAAGTATTACAGCCTTTTTTACCCATTCATTAACTTTCCAGCCATCTGCTTCGGGTTCAGCAACTCTTATTTTTCCCTTATCAAGAAGCTCAATCACGTCTCTTATAGCTTGTTGGGTTTCATTTGAATTTATTAATGATCTGTTTACCCAGGCTTGTTCAATTATTTCTTTCATGATATACCGGTTTTGGTTTTGCTCAAATTATTTCTAATCAATTTTTATGAATTGAATTTTAGGTTGTACAACAATATTTTCAGTTTTTAGGTAAGCTATCCGACCATTACAATAAATAAGTGATGTTTGATTTAAGCTTATTTATTTTGTTGGACCAAGAAATTAAAGCATCATTTTCAATTTTTATACGGAATTAATTATTATCCTTTTTGGAGAATGCAATTTAATTAATAACCGGAGACGGCTATCGGGATAATAGATAATCTCCCATGATTTCTTTATTACAGACGTGTAAAATTAATGCAAAATTTATATAGTAAAAAACTTTAAATGTGTGAAAAGAAGTAAAACCCCCATAGTTTTATAATAAAGGCTCGATTTTTGACAAGTAGGAAGTATTTTTATAAGAACATGGTTGGTTCCTTAAAAACAATTATTTCAACGGCTTCATTATTTTTTTGCCTGGTAGCTTTCAGCCAGACATCCGAAACAAATACATGGAAAGGGGTTATAAAAAACCAACTTACCGGTGAGGTTATCCCTAATGCCGTTATAGCTGTATATAGCCAGGTTGCATTATACAGTGCAGATGAACAGGGCACATTTCGTATCCCACTATTATTGTCTGATTCGGTTAGAGTTGTTGCACTGGGTTTTCAATCTGCAACTTTTTGTGTGGGAAAAGTAAAAGAAGACTTATATGGTAATGTATGTTTAAATCTGCATCCTGTAAGTTATTCTATTAAAGAAGTTACTATTAAAGGTTATAAAGGAATTCTTGATCCATTAATATTTCCAAAGTTATTGGACGATTATCCCAAAATTGAACTAAACCTCCCTTCAAATATCGGAAGCCGTATGAGTAATAAAAAGCCCGGGGAGAGGTTACTTATGGGGAAACCCAATCCAATTGCTGCAGTATTTAGTCCGGTATCATTTGGATATTCGTTATTCAGCAAACATGAAAAATCATTGAGAAATTTAGCCATAGCACAGGAAGCCGGGATAAAGAATGAGAGGCTTAACTCCTTTGCCAGCAGAGAAACCATTGCCTTACTTTCAGGGTTTTCGGGAAAAGAATTAGATGTTTTTATAATTTATTGTAATCTCAATTTAAAAATCAATTCAATGGACAACGGGGCCTCTGTAGCTCAAAAAATTGAAATATTACTGGCAAAATATTTAGAAGAACAAGGTAAAAAGGAAATAACAGAAGATAAATAATCAAATTTCAGAACAAAATTTCTAGAATATTGTTTATCACTACTGTCCGATAAATTTTTCGATAAGCTGCTATAAGGCCGACTTATTGATGTGTCCCTACAGGACACTACTGAAAATTGGGGTCGAATCATCTTTACCGATATTCTGTACCTGACGGCACAGTACCGTTAGGGACTAAAGATCGGTAAAACACTTAATTGAGAATTGAACTTTTGTCTCGTTAGGGACAAAACAACTTTTTATCGGATAGTAGTGATTGTTTATATATGCTTTGAATTTTTACTATAAGTTAAAGCCTGCAGTTTGTCTGTTTTTATTAGTTTTTGGGGCTTAAAAAATAAAAAATGTAACAAAAAATCACTTTTTTATTTAAAAACTGTTTGAGTTTATGACAAAATTCATACATTTGTATATTATTTTCAAAAATTAGCATAAACATTATGTAAATTTTAAGTTTATGCAATTTCTGACCTTACGGTTAGTATATATATGCAGGAAGGAACTATTATTTAAAATATTATGATACTTTTTTTATCCCTTATTCTCAGCATTATTATTCTCGTGGTCAAACCAATGGGAAGTGAGAAAGGTGTATAAAAAAGTTACCCGAAAAAGAAATAACCCCTCTCACTTCCCTTGTGAGAGGGGTTTTTGCTTAAAAAGGGAGTTTTGGGATATTTTAATTGAAAACGAAAAAATTTGATGCTTATTAATAATTTTTTAACCAGTGTAAAAGGGTTTAAATATGAAATTACCTTTAAGAAGTGATACAACTACACAGGGCAGACGAATGGCAGGAGCCCGTAGCTTATGGCGGGCCAATGGTATGCGCGATGAGCAAATGGGTAAGCCTCTTATAGCAATTGTAAACTCATTTACACAGTTTGTTCCGGGGCATGTTCATTTGCACCAAATTGGACAGGATATAAAAAAAATTATTGAGCAACAAGGTTGTTTTGCTGCTGAATTTAATACAATTGCCATAGATGATGGGATTGCCATGGGGCATGATGGAATGCTCTATTCGTTACCTTCCAGGGATCTGATTGCCGATAGCGTTGAATTTATGGTAAACGCCCACAGGGCAGATGCAATGATTTGCATAAGCAATTGCGATAAAATTACACCGGGAATGTTAATTGCTGCAATGCGCCTTAATATACCCACTGTTTTTGTGTCGGGGGGGCCAATGGAAGCCGGAAAGCTTGAAGGTAGAGCCCTAGATCTGATTGATGCCATGGTTTTGGCAGCAGACAATAATGTTTCTGATAATGAGGTTTTGGCTGTTGAACAGAATGCCTGCCCCACCTGTGGGTCGTGTTCAGGTATGTTTACTGCTAATTCAATGAACTGTCTTAACGAAGCAATAGGATTGGCTTTACCTGGCAACGGTACTGTTGTTGCCACCCATGTAAACAGGAAAAAGCTATTTGAACAGGGCGCATCCCTTATTGTTCAATTGGCATACAGGTACTACCAGGATGGTGATGATTCAGTATTGCCAAGGTCAATAGCAACAAAAGATGCTTTTATGAATGCAATGACCCTTGATATTGCAATGGGTGGGTCTACAAATACAGTATTACATTTACTGGCAATAGCCCATGAAGCTGGTGTAGATTTTAAAATGCAGGATATTGATTATCTGTCAAAAAAAACGCCCGTTTTATGTAAAGTGGCACCCAATGGTCACTATCATATTGAGGATGTTAACAGGGCAGGTGGAATTATAGGAATACTTGCTGAACTTAACAGGGCCGGTTTATTAAATACATCAGTTAAACGGATTGATTTTGAAACCCTTAGACAGGCAATTGAAACTTATGATGTAATTAGTACAACCTGTTCTTCTGATGCCAGGGATATTTTTGGAAGTGCCCCGGGAGGTTTCAGGAACCTGGTTATGGGGTCCCAAAGGGCAAAATATGCACAACTAGATCTTGACAGAAAAGAAGGTTGTATCAGAAGTATGGAGCATGCCCATTCAACCGATGGAGGCCTTGCAGTATTATTTGGCAATATTGCAAGTAAAGGATGTATTGTAAAAACTGCAGGAGTTGATCCATCTGTGTTCAAATTTACAGGTAAAGCCAGAGTTTTTGAGTCTCAGGAAGACACATGTGAAGGTATTCTTTCAGGTGAAGTTAAAGAGGGAGAAGTTGTTGTTATCAGGTATGAAGGCCCCAAAGGTGGGCCTGGAATGCAAGAAATGTTGTATCCAACATCATATCTTAAATCAATGCATTTAGGCAAAAAATGTGCATTACTAACCGATGGGCGTTTTTCAGGTGGAACATCCGGATTATCTATCGGACATGTTTCTCCTGAAGCAGCTGCCGGAGGAGAAATAGCCCTGATTCAAAATGGAGACACCATAATAATAGATATTCCCAATCGGACCATTAATGTTGACATTACTCAAGAAGAACTTAATAACCGAAGAGTTTCCGAGGGAAAAAAAGGAAGCAGGGCTTTTAAACCAGCTGTAAAAAGAGAACGCGCAATTTCCAAGGCACTTAAAGCTTATGCAAGTATGGTGTCATCGGCTGATATGGGGGCGGTTAGAATAATTGAATAATTGTAATTGAACTGAAAAAATTATAAATTCCAAATATTTGTTTTAGGAACCATTTAATAACCCTTTACAATGGAAACACTATCCCAGACTGCTATGAAAGAGAAAAACAAAAAAGTAATAAAAATGACGGGTGCAGAAGCAGTTGTCAAATCTCTTATCAATGAAGGGACCGAAATAGTATTCGGATATCCGGGAGGGGCAATTATGCCAGTATATGATGCCCTTTACACATATCAAAATGAATTGCACCATATATTGGTCCGTCACGAACAGGGTGCGGTGCATGCAGCGCAGGGTTTAGCCCGTGTTACCGGTAAGGTAGGAGTTTGTATTGTAACATCAGGCCCGGGAGCAACAAATGCAGTTACCGGTATTGCTGATGCTATGATAGATTCAACACCTTTAGTGGTTATTAGCGGTCAGGTTGGCTCATCGCTTTTAGGCACTGATGCTTTTCAGGAAACAGATGTGGTAGGGATAACCCAGCCTGTAACAAAATGGAATTATCAGATTAAAAGAGTTGAAGAAATTCCTGAAGCAATTGCCAGGGCGTTTTACATTGCACGAAGCGGACGTCCGGGACCGGTTTTACTGGATATCACAAAAGATGCACAGTTTGCAAGCCTGGATTATGTTTATGAACCAATTACTTTTATCAGAAGCTATAATCCAACTCCAAAGGTTGATCATCTTCAAATACAGGAAGCCGTTAGGCTAATAAACCTGGCAAAAAAACCATTGGCACTTGTTGGTCAGGGAGTAATCCTGGGTGGAGCTGAAAATGAACTATTAAAGTTTATTGAAAAAACAGGGATTCCTGCTGCATGGACTTTGCTGGGACTCTCTTCCATTCAGTCAGGTCACCCGTTAAATGTTGGTATGCTGGGAATGCATGGTAACTATGGACCAAACATTAAAACAAATGAGGCTGATTTAATTATCGCAATTGGAATGCGGTTTGACGACCGCGTTACCGGAGATGTAAAAAAATATGCAGTTAATGCCAAAGTAATTCACCTTGAAATTGATCCCGCAGAAATAAATAAAAATGTTCATGCCGATGTCCCCATTCTTGGAAATGTTAAGGAATCGCTGCCAATGATTACCCAAATGGTAAGCACCAATAACCACAGTGCATGGGTTGAACAATTTAAAGCTTGTTACAGAATTGAATATGAGCGCATTATTGAAAAAGAGCTGAAGCCGGAGAGCACTGGTATTAGAATGGGCGAAGTTATTGATAAAGTTTCATCAGCTTTTAATAATGATGCTATAATGGTAACCGATGTGGGGCAACACCAAATGATGGCAAGCAGATATTTCAGGTTTAAACAAAGTCGCAGTGTTGTTACATCGGGTGGTCTTGGTACAATGGGCTTTGGTTTACCTGCATCTATAGGTGCAAAAATTGGCGCACCTGACAGGCCGGTTTGCTTATTTGTTGGAGACGGCGGTTTTCAAATGACCATTCAGGAATTAGGTACAATTTACCAAACTAAAGTCCCTGTTAAGATTGTATTGTTAAATAATAATTTCCTTGGAATGGTAAGGCAGTGGCAGGAGCTGTTCTTTGATAAACGGTATGCCTCAACTGAACTGATCAATCCCGATTTTCAAACCATAGCAAAAGGCTACCACGTTGATTCAGTTAAAGTTACAAAAAGGGAAGATTTAGATAATGCAATAAATAGAATGGTTAAACATAACGGACCTTTTTTGCTTGAAGTAATTGTTGAAAAGGAAGGAAACGTATTTCCAATGGTTCCTGCCGGAGCTTCAGTATCTGATATCAGGCTGGAGTAGTATTCAAAATTAACTGAGGTTCAAAATATTAAAAATATATTAAAAATGAAAGAGGAATTCACACTTTCAGTTTTTTCTGAAAACCATGTTGGGTTATTAAACCAGATAACCAATGTGTTTACACGTCGTCATCTGAACATAGAAAGCCTAACTACATCAGAATCAGCCAAACAAGGAATACATAAGTTTACCATTGTTTGTTTTTCAACCAGAGAGGAAATAGAAAAAGTTGCCGGACAAATTGAAAAGAAAATTGATGTAATAAAGGTTTTTGTTTATACAGCCGATGAAATAATACATGAAGAAGTGGCTCTTTATAAGGTTCATACAGAAGCGCTTCTTAATGGTAACCAAATCGAAAACCTTGTTCGTCAGTATGGAGCACGTATTTTGGAGGTGACCCCCGAATATACAGTGATTGAAAAAACCGGGCACAAAAGGGATACCCAGGAATTATTCGAGAAATTGGATAAGTACGGAGTATCTCAATTTACAAGATCGGGAAGAATTGCAATAACAAAAAATAAAACCGAACTTCTTGATAAATACCTGAAAAAGCTTGAAGTGGCAAAAAGTAAATTAAATTAACCGGCATTTATGTATTTTAAAAATGTTTATTTGCGGTAGATGATTTACGATATTTAAAAGATTGAAATTTAAACCTTTATTACAAAAAACTCTTTTTCAATATTATTATAAACAAAAATTATTATGGCTAAGATTAATTTTGGAGGCATCGAAGAAAACGTAGTAACCAGAGAAGAATTTTCATTGGAAAAAGCCCGGCAGGTGCTAAAAAATGAAGTGATTGCCGTTATTGGCTATGGGGTCCAGGGTCCGGCACAGTCGCTCAATATGAGAGATAACGGAGTTAAAGTAATAATTGGACAGGCCCCTGAGTTTAAGGCTGACTGGGATAAAGCAGTTAAAGATGGTTGGGTTCCTGGAGAAACATTGTTTTCAATTGAAGAGGCCGCAAAAAGGGCTACTATTATTCAATATCTGGTTTCTGACGCGGCCCAAAGGGCTATTTGGCCAATTCTTAAACCCTGCCTGAATGAAGGTGATGCACTTTATTTTTCACACGGGTTTTCAGTTACTTACAAGGAACAAACCGGAGTAATCCCTCCCAAAAACATTGATGTAATTCTTTGCGCCCCAAAGGGATCAGGTACCAGTGTACGAAGGAATTTCCTTGCCGGAACAGGTATTAATTCAAGTTATGCAATTTTTCAGGATTATACCGGAAAAGCAGAAGAACGTACACTTGCCTTAGGTATAGCCATTGGTTCGGGTTATCTGTTCCCAACAACATTTGAAGCTGAAGTTTATAGCGATTTAACAGGTGAACGGGGGGTTTTAATGGGCGCATTAGCCGGAATTATGGATGCACAGTACCAGGTATTACGAGCAAATGGGCATTCTCCAAGTGAGGCTTTTAACGAAACTGTTGAAGAACTTACCCAAAGTTTAATTCGCCTGGTTGATGAAAACGGAATGGATTGGATGTTCTCAAATTGCAGTGCAACGGCACAAAGAGGAGCTTTAGACTGGCGACCAAAATTCAAAGATGCTACTCTTCCGGTTTTTAATGATTTGTACAACAAAGTTAAATCAGGTGAAGAATGTAAGCGGGTGCTTGATTCAACAGGATCAGCCGATTATAAACAACTTCTTGAGAAGGAACTTAAAGAGCTTAGAGAGTCAGAATTATGGCAGGCAGGGCTGGCCGTCCGTAAATTACGTCCTAAAAGCTAACAGTATTATGTTAAACAATTACTAACCGGATTTATCCCGGTTAGTAAATGGGTTAAATAAGTCAGTTTGGAGTTTATAACTCACAAAAATTTAAAATTGTAATAATCCGGAGTTTAACCCGGACTGAAAAACTGAAACATGAGCAACAATAAAGTCTATATTTTCGATACCACCCTTAGAGATGGCGAGCAGGTTCCAGGTTGTCAATTAAACACAATTGAAAAAATTGAAGTAGCCCGTCAGCTTGAAAAACTTGGAGTTGATATTATAGAAGCCGGGTTTCCGGTCTCCAGTCCAGGTGACTTTAACTCTGTGGTTGAAATCTCAAAGGCAGTAAGTAACCCTACAATTTGTGCTTTAACAAGGGCAGTAAAAAAAGATATTGAAGCAGCTGCCGATGCCCTAAAATTTGCCAAAAAAGGAAGGATACACACAGGTATTGGAACTTCACCCTACCACATTTATAATAAATTGAATTCAAACCCTGATGCTATTATTGAAAGGGCTATTGAAGCAGTAAAGTATGCAAAAAAATTTGTTGATGATGTTGAGTTTTATGCTGAAGATGCCGGAAGATCAGATAATGAATACCTTGCAAGGGTAATTGAGGCAGTAATAAAAGCAGGTGCCACAGTAGTTAATATTCCGGATACAACAGGATATTGTCTGCCGTCTGACTATGGCGCTAAAATCGCCTATCTGGTTAATAACGTACCCAATATCCATAAAGCAATAATATCAACACATTGCCATAACGACCTGGGCATGGCCACAGCCAATTCAATAAACGGAATTTTGAATGGGGCCCGCCAGGTTGAAGTTACAATGAATGGGATTGGAGAAAGAGCCGGAAATACTTCCCTTGAAGAAATTGTAATGACCCTGAAGTGTCACCACGACTTGGCTTTTGAAACTGGAATTGATACAAGGCAAATTATGAAAACCAGTAAACTTGTGTCAACCCTTATGAGAATGCCGGTTCAACCGAATAAGGCAATCGTTGGAAGAAATGCATTTTCCCATTCATCAGGGATTCATCAGGATGGAGTGTTAAAGAACCGCGAGAATTATGAAATTATTGATCCCGTTGATGTGGGCGTAAAAGAGTCATCAATTGTGCTTACAGCCCGTAGCGGCCGTGCTGCTCTTAAACACCGTCTTAATGTGTTAGGGTATGATTTTGAACCTGCCGAAATTGATAAAATTTACCAGAATTTCCTTGATTTGGCAGATAAGAAAAAGGATATTTCCGATGAAGACCTGGAAATTTTGGCCGGAAGGGAACGTGATCAAAACAAAAGTCCTTTGAAATTGGTTTCTCTTCAGGTAATGTGCGGGAAATCAATTATTCCAACTGCAACCGTTCAGGTAAGTTTTAATGGGGATGTGTTCACCGAAACTGCTTCCGGAAACGGCCCAATTGATGCTGCCTTTACAGCGGTTAAAGGCCTTATAAAACGACGGGTGCGGCTCGAAGAGTTTTTAATCCAGGCAATTACCCGTGGCAGCGATGATCTTGGAAAAGTACATGTACAAATTGAACATAAAGGGCTTACCTATTATGGATTTGCTGCTAACACAGATATTATTACAGCATCTGTAGAAGCTTTTTTGGATGCAATTGGAAAAATAGAATAGAAATCAATTATTTTTTTTGAAACCATAAAAATCAGAACGTTTTGGCAGGAAAGACACTTTTCGACAAAATCTGGGAAAAACACGTTGTAACCAACGTAGAAGGAGGACCCAGTGTTTTATACATCGACCGTCATTTGATACATGAGGTTACCAGTCCGCAGGCATTTGGTGGTTTAAGGGCCAGGGGTATTAAAGTCCGACGCCCTGATAAGACTGTGGCAACACCCGATCATAACATACCCACCATGGATCAGCATTTACCAATTCATGATGAATTAAGCAGATTTCAGGTGAATAAACTGAAGGAGAATTGTGCTGAAAATAATGTGAAAATGTTTGGATTGGAGCACCCATATAATGGTATAGTTCACGTAATTGGCCCCGAACTGGGATTAACCCAACCCGGAATGACCATAGTATGTGGCGATAGTCATACATCAACTCACGGTGCCTTTGGAAGTATAGCCTTTGGTATTGGAACCAGCGAAGTTGAAATGGTTTTGGCAACACAATGCCTGATGCAAACCCGCCCTAAAACCATGAGAATTAATGTTGAAGGAACCCTGCAAAAAGGCGTAACTTCAAAGGATATTGTTCTTTATATAATATCAAAAATTTCAACAGGTGGCGGAACAGGGTATTTTGTTGAATTTGCAGGATCAGCAATTCGTTCCCTTTCCATGGAAGCCAGAATGACCATATGTAATATGAGCATAGAAATGGGAGCCCGTGGGGGAATGATTGCCCCGGATGAGATAACCTTTGAATATGTTAAAGCCCGTGAGTTTGCACCAAAGGGTGCAGATTGGGACAAAGCAGTTTCAGAATGGGCAAAGTTACCCAGTGATGCGGATGCAAAATTCGATAAGGAAATTCATTTTAAAGCAGCCGATATTGAGCCAATGATAACATATGGCACAAATCCCGGAATGGGGATAGGTGTATCTGGTAATATTCCAGTGCTAAACGAATTGGAACCTTCTTCGGTTGAAACCTTTAAAAAATCGCTCCAATATATGGGATATAATCCCGGTGATAAAATGATTGGTAAAACCGTTGATTATGTATTTGTCGGAAGTTGCACTAACGGAAGAATTGAAGATTTGCGGGCCTTTGCCAGTTTTGTAAAAGGTAAAAAGAAGGCAGATAATATTACAGCATGGATAGTACCCGGAAGCAAACAGGTTGAAAAGCAGGCCTTTGAAGAGGGAATAAAAGATGTGCTTGAGGCAGCAGGATTTGAATTGCGTCAACCCGGATGCTCAGCATGCCTGGCTATGAACGATGATAAAATTCCTGAAGGAAAGTATGCTGTCTCAACCTCTAATAGAAACTTTGAAGGAAGGCAGGGCCCCGGGGCCCGTACCTTATTGGCAAGCCCGCTTACAGCTGCTGCTGTGGCAATTACAGGAGTTATTTCAGATCCGCGGTTGCTTTTAAACAACTAATTAGTTGCACACAGGAATATTTTTAATTAAAAATCAAAAAAAAAATAAGAATGTCCAGAGATAAATTCACAACTCTTGAATCAAGGTGCGTACCCCTTCCTATAGAGAATGTAGATACCGACCAGATTATTCCTGCACGGTTTCTGAAAGCCACAACCAGGGAAGGTTTTGGCGACAATCTTTTTTGCGACTGGCGTTATGATAAAAACGGTAAACCAAAACCCGGATTCGTTTTAAATAACCCTGTATATACAGGTAACATTTTAGTTGCAGGTAAAAACTTTGGTAGCGGATCGAGCCGCGAACATGCAGCTTGGGCAATTCAGGGCTACGGTTTTAAAGTAGTTGTATCAAGTTTTTTTGCTGATATTTTTAAAAATAATGCACTAAACAACGGCATTCTGCCAATCCAGGTAACTGATGAATTCTTAAAAAAATTGTTTGATGCAATTGACCAAAATCCAAAGGTTATAGTAAAAGCCGACCTCGAAAACCAAACTATTTCAGTACCATCATTATATATCTCGGAGAAATTCGATATTAATCCTTACAAAAAAAAGTGTCTTATAAATGGTTATGATGATATCGATTATCTTTTAAGTATAACTATTGAAATTGAGGCCTGGGAAAAAAATAGTGATTAGATAATAAAACAGGCCATAAAAAAACTGTAAATTAAATAAAGTAGGGTTATTATTTGCCTTAGTAGCTGTATGAATGAGAGTGCATTATTAATTGCCACATTCTCAAGCGTATAAATATCTTTTAAATCTGTTTGACATGACCAGCATAGAAGTAATGGATACCACCCTCAGGGATGGAGAACAAACTACAGGTGTATCTTTTAGTGAAGTGGAAAAACTCACAATAGCGCGACTATTACTGGAAGAGCTTAAGGTGGACAGAATTGAAATCGCCTCTGCAAGAGTTTCTGAAGGAGAATTTCGGGCTGTTAAACGAATTACAGAATGGGCAAAGAAGCAAAATTGCATTGATAAGGTCGAAATTCTTGGATTTGTTGACAAAACTGTATCACTTGATTGGATATCGGATGCAGGGGGACAGGTTGTAAACCTGCTTACAAAGGGCTCTCTTAAGCATCTTGAAGGACAGTTACGAAAAACTCCCCAGGAACATATTGCCGATATTCAGTTTGTTATTGATGAAGCCACAAAAATGGGAATTTCCGTTAATGTTTACCTGGAAGACTGGTCAAATGGTATGATTCATTCTCAGGATTATGTTTTTTTTATGGTGGATTACCTTAGTAAGGCCAATGTGAAAAGAATAATGCTCCCTGATACTTTAGGAATATTAAATCCCGAACAAACCTACAATTTTTGTAAGTTGATGAGAGACAGGTTTCCATCCCTGCATTTTGATTTTCATGCCCATAACGATTACGATTTTTCTGTGGCCAATGTTTTTATGGCATTAAAAGCAGGGGTGAATGGAGTACATACTACAATTAACGGACTTGGCGAAAGGGCCGGTAATGCTCCGTTAGCAAGTGTACTGGGAATGATGAATGACCATTTAAAACTTCAAAACTCATTGGTTGAATCAAAACTTACCAGAGTTTCAAAAATGGTAGAATCATTTAGCGGAATTCGCATACCAGCCAATAAACCCCTTACCGGTGAGTATGTTTTTACCCAGTGCAGCGGGGTGCATGCTGACGGCGATAATAAAAATAATCTTTATTTTAACCAGCTTTTACCAGAAAGGTTTGGTAGGGTAAGACGTTATGCACTTGGAAAAACATCAGGGAAAGCCAATATATTAAAAAACCTTGAAGAACTTGGAATTGACCTTGACCCGGAGGATATGAAAAAAGTTACCCAACGTGTTATTGAACTAGGCGATAAAAAGGAATATGTATCAACTGAAGATCTCCCTTATATCATTTCTGATGTTTTAAAGGGTGGCGCGATAAGCCAAAATATTAAACTTCTGAATTACAACCTTAGCCTCGTTAATGGATTAAGACCGGTAGCATCAATAAGTATTAAAATTTATGACGAAACTTATGCCGAAACATCAGTTGGAGATGGCCAATATGATGCTTTCATGACAGCTTTATGGAAAATTTATGATAAACTGGGCAGGGAACATCCTGTTCTTACCGATTATTGGGTATCAATACCCCCAGGCGGTAAAACAGATGCCCTTGTTGAAACAGTTATAACCTGGGAATTTAAAGGCCAGGAATTTAAAACCAGGGGGCTTGATGCTGACCAAACCGAGGCTGCAATTAAGGCAACCCTTAAAATGCTCAATATTATAGAAAGTTCTGAAATTAAATTCAAGGGATAGTTACAATTAAATGTATTTTGATTAAAAACAAATTTTGACGGAATTGGGAATTTAATTTTAATAAATATTTCCATTCCCATGATTTAAACACAAAATTTAGCATGAAACTAAACATTGCAGTATTGGCCGGTGATGGAATCGGACCTGAAATTATCGAACAGGCTATTAAAGTTATAGATGCAGTATGCGCAAAGAAAAACCATAAAGCAATTTATACATCGGGTTTGGTAGGGGCAATTGCCATTGAAAAAACAGGAAATCCATATCCAGATGCAACACATGAACTGTGTATGAAATCAGATGCAGTATTGTTTGGTGCAATTGGAGACCCAAAGTTCGATAATGATCCTAAGGCTAAAGTACGGCCAGAACAAGGTTTACTTGCAATGCGCCAGAAACTTGGATTGTATGCCAATATAAGGCCGGTAAGTACTTTCCCTTCATTAATTCACAAGTCACCCCTGAGGCCCAACCTTGTTGAAGGAGCTGATTTTGTTGCTATAAGGGAACTTACGGGGGGAATTTATTTCGGAAAACCCCAGGGGCGCTCAGAAAATGGTGAAACAGCCTATGATACATGTGTTTATACTAAACATGAAATTGAGCGGATTTGTAAGCTGGCATTCGATTTTGCATCAAAACGCCGTAAAAAACTAACTGTTGTTGACAAGGCAAATGTGCTTGCCACATCCCGACTTTGGCGCCAGACAGTTCAGGCTATGGAGCCAAATTATCCTGAAATTGAAGTTGATTATATGTTTGTTGACAATGCCGCGATGCAAATTATTCAGTGGCCCAAACGATTTGATGTTATGGTTACAGAAAACATGTTTGGCGATATACTAACTGATGAGGCCAGTGTAATTACAGGATCACTGGGACTTCTTCCATCAGCAAGTGTAGGTATTCATACATCAGTTTTTGAACCTATTCATGGATCATATCCCCAGGCAGCCGGAAAGAACATAGCAAATCCTGTTGCAACTGTACTATCGGCAGCCCTTATGTTTGAATATGCTTTCAATTTAACTGAAGAGGCTTCAATGATAAGAAAAGCAGTGGATGCATCGTTAGAAGCTGGTGTTGTAACAGAAGATATAGACAAAGAAAAGTCATATAAAACTTCGGAGGTTGGAAATTGGTTGGCTGATTATATAAAGAATATATAAGTTCCCGCTTAACCCAAATATTTATTCGAAAAGAGGGTGTCTCCTAAATCCCAGACACCCTCTTTAAATTTGTACTTCTACCCAAGAAGTTTTTCAAATATTCAATTCTCAGGGGCATTAAAATACCTTTGGAACAGCCTCTTTTTTATGGCCTGCCGTTTATTATTTATCCCCTGTTTGAAATGGAGATAACGGAACAGGTAACTAAACTGACCTTATTTTATGTTAATGTAATATACTATAGATAGTTAGATTTTTAGAGTATTAAATGTCAGATTACAGCAAGCTTTTGATTCTAAGCACATTACAGACCCAATAAGTATATTTGAAAGCATTTGTAAATCAAGCAAATAAAATAGTGTAACAAATTATTAAAATATAAGTTAGTGAAAATTGATTTTAAATGCCACAACCCTAAACCTATTGTAATAGATTGGAATTAAATAAATGAAGTTGTTTTTTAAGGGTTTTAGCATAGTTTTATTTTAAAAACCAACAAATTGTTGCGAGCAATAACTTTAGCCAATATATTTGTTACAAAAATTCAAAATAATGCGTATTTCTATAATTCTTTTAATTTGTCTTTTCATTGCTGGTTGTGGTTCCAAACAAAAACAACCTTTTATTTCGGGACTTTTATGGGGAGGTGAAGGTAGCAGGTTAATAGTTAAACAATTAAATGGAAAGTCTGGTTGGAGCGATACTATTCTAATAAATCACCTGGGCGAATTTGAATGGACTAAAGATTCCATAGAGCCGGGTTTTTACCGGTTGGAAAATTTGTCGGGCCAAGGATTAGTGTTTTTCCTTGAAAAAGGGTCCGCTGTTTTTGTTGATGGCCAAAGCGTAAATTATCCCGAAAACGCTAAAATACATGGGTCAGATATTGCCGGGGAAATTTTAGAAATAGAGAAAAATACCAGAGAGTGGTTAAATGAAATTAATAAAATATCAAATCGTACTAAAAGTCTTTACTGGATCCCATCAGATGTAAATAAACAAAAACTGAGGCTTGAATTAGACTCTTTACGAAAAGTATATTGTCATAAAGCTATAACCCAATCAGATAAACCATTGGTTAGATTTGTGGCTATGATGCAGTTTGCCGGTAATAATAATCTTTTTGATACATGGATTGATCGGAAGGAATTTTTTTATACCGATTCAGTTTTAGAACCATTTAAAAAATATAAAGTAATTGAGCAGTTTGGGAAAAAAGTTGACACTCTTCGCTATTTACATGCATTAAATGAAAAGGTTAGCCCGGGAACCAAATTTCCGGAGATTTCATTTCCAAATCAGTGGGGAGATTCCATTGCCGTATCAAAACTATTTAAAACAAGTGTTTATTTAGAAGTATGGTCGCCTGGTATGGGGCGTATCGATAAAATTCACTCATCAGTTTTTCCGGTATTGAATAAATACAAGCGTAGCGATTTGGAAGTTTATTTAATTGCATTGGATACCGCCACCACAATTTGGAAAGAAAGAATACGTGCCCGGCAGTTATATTTTACTTTTACTAATGTAATAGACACAAGGGGTTTGAATTCTCCAATCATGAATGAATTAGGGTTGCTACAATTACCGGCAAACTTTTTAATTGGCCCTGACGGAATAGTTGTTGCTAAAAATATTTGGGGAAACCAACTTGAAAAGGGAATAGATTTATTACTTAAAAAATAGCCTTATATTTGACCGCGTTTATTTGTAAATATTCACCGGCCATTTTATTGAAAAAATGTTGGTTAGCATTAAGCAAAATAATAACAATTTAATTTAAAATTGAACAAATTTTCAAATTTATGAAGCAACAATTCATTTCACTGATTCTTTTTGTTTTATTAATTGGCTGTTCTCAAAAAGATAATTTTGTTGTAGAAGGAACAATAGATGATGCAACAGGTAAAACTTTGGTGCTTTACCGCATGGATTTGGATAAGGATGTTGCTATTGATAGTATTACATTCAAGAAAAGAAAAAGTTTTAAATTTAAAATGGAACAATTAAAAGAGCCTACTTTTTTTAAATTAAAACTTTCATCGGGTGGTTTTATAACTCTTTTGGGCGATACTACCGAACATATTAATATTAAGGCTAAAGCATCAACTATTTCAAAAAATTATGAGGTTACAAACTCTGTCGGGTCCGGCTACGTTAAATACCTAAATGCTAAAATCAATTTTTTAAGGAGCAAAGTTGATAGTATTAACAACTATTATAAATCAATTAGCAAAGAAGAGAGGGAACTGCAAATTGATAATCTGAGCAATCAAATTTTAGATTATTTAAATAAACATAAAAAAATGGTGGGGGAGTTTGTTATGGACAACCCAAGGTCATTTGCAAGTTACTACGCACTGTTTCTTACACTTAGCGACGAAACCATGGTGTTAAATGTTATGGACAAAAATGATCAGGTTTATTTTGCTACCATTGCCACCAGTTTAAACATGCTTTACCCTGAGTCGCCCCGCGTTCGTCAGCTATACGATTACGTTCTTAAGGCAAAGGCCGAAAAACGAAAAGCCCGCATTATGGAGATAATAGCAAATGCAGAAGGAAGCGGACTTCCTGATATAAAAGAAAAGGATATTAATGGTAAGGAAGTTTCATTGTCATCGTTAAAAGGGAAAGTGGTGGTTTTATCATTTTGGGCCTCATGGGATAAAAATTCGAGACTGGAAAACCAAAATCTTAAAAAAGTTTATAAAAAATATAAAGGAAAAGGTATTGAGATTTTCCAGGTTGGACTGGAAAGAAGTCGTGTTTTATGGGAAAGTGCAATAAGTCAGGATGAAATAGATTGGATTAGTGTTACCGATTTAAAATATACCGAATCGATTCATGCAAAAATCTTTAATATTCAACAATTACCTGCCAATTATATTATTAGCCGTGATGGTGAGATTATTGGAAAAGATTTATTTGGTAACAGGCTGGATGAAAAATTAAAAGAGATTTTATAATGTATTTTGTCTCATTTTGGATTAAAGTAAAAGTTGATATTCAATTAGATATGATTAATTCAAGAGTTTGGGGAAAAGGATAAAAACTAATATCTTTGCGGCTTGTTTAAATTAATAATTCCAAAAGGTTAGATTGGAAAAAGAGAAGAAAATATATTTTGCATCAGATGTACATTTAGGGGCGCCAACAATTGCAAATCCCCGTGAGCATGAACGCAGGTTTGTTACATGGCTTGACTACGTTAAAGATACGGCCTCGGAGATTTACCTTTTAGGAGATATATTTGATTTCTGGTTTGAATATAAAAAAGCTATACCAAAGGGATATTCAAGATTTATTGGAAAACTTTGTGAACTTAATGACGCTGGTATAATAGTACATTTTTTTACCGGAAACCATGATATATGGGTTTTTGATTACCTTCCATACGAAACAGGTATTATTGTTTATAAAAAACCACAGGTTAGGAATTTAAACGGGTCACTTTTTTTCCTTGCTCATGGCGATGGCCTCACTAAATACGAGAATTCATATAACAGGCTGAAATCTATATTTACCAACAAATTTGCCCAATGGATCTTCCGACTTATACATCCTGATTTTGGTGTATGGTTTGCTACTTTCTGGTCACGTAAAAGTAGGGAAAAGAATCTCAAATCTTTTGGTTCAGTTTTTCAGGGTGAAGATAAAGAGTGGCTGGTTTGCTGGGCTAAAGAGAAACTTGAACAGGAACATTTTGATTATTTTATTTTCGGCCACAGGCATATAGCAATGGAAATAGACCTTAAAGAAAACAGCAAACTGATTTATCTGGGCGATTGGGTAAAGCATTTTTCCTATGGAGTTTGGGATGGGTCCAAATTTGAGTTAAAGTTTTTTAATGAGTAAACCAAAATAAGTATTAAGATAATGTGCGCACACAAATCTAAAATTTATTCCGTTATAACAGGCTCGGGCTGTTATATACCGCCTGTAGTTAAGGGTAATAAAGAATTTGCCAATAACATTTTTATGAACGAAGATGGAACCATAATTGACACTCCGGGATTAGAAATTGTTGACAAATTTGAACAAATAACCGATATTTCTGAAAGGCGGTTGGCAGAACCTCAACATAACACATCTGATCTGGCTACTTTTGCCGCAAGGGAAGCAATTGCCGATTCTGGTATTAATCCGGAAAATCTTGACTACATTATTGTGGCCCATAACCTTGGTGATGTTAATCATGCCACTGGTTACCCGGATATTTTACCAACACTTGCATCCAGAGTTAAATATAACCTTGGTATTAAAAGCCCCAAAACAATAGCCTACGATATTACTTTTGGTTGTCCGGGATGGACACAGGCAATGATTCAGGCAAATTACTATATTAAGTCTGGTGATGCCAAAAGTGCCCTGGTGATTGGCGCAGATACCATTTCACGCGCAATGGACCCACACGACAGGGATTCAATGATATTTTCAGACGGGGCCGGTGCGGTTGTGCTCCAGGCCCGTGAGAGCGATACACCGGTGGGAATGCTTAAACATGCGGTTCAAACTGATTCGTTGGATTATCTTGATTTACTTAAAATGGATAACTCCTATAACCCTGAACTTAAGTCTGATGTTTTGTTTTTAAAGATGTTGGGGCGCAAACTTTATAATTATGCATTAACATATGTACCCCTGGTTGCCCAGGAATGCCTGAGTAAGAATGATATGCAGCTTAAGGATGTTAAAAAGGTTTTGATTCACCAGGCAAATGCAAAGATGGATGAAGCCATTCTT
Organism: Marinilabiliaceae bacterium; assembly: GCA_037439945.1. Lineage (GTDB taxonomy): Bacteria > Bacteroidota > Bacteroidia > Bacteroidales > Marinilabiliaceae > CALEUX01. Next base: position 22,652 of record JBBIVA010000009.1, on the reverse strand, counting down.
AAAAGGTTGTTCCGCTTATATGGCGAAAAAGAGACCAACCTTAATGTAATGCCAATGACAATACGTACACTTGGTAACAGTAGCGTTGCAACTGTACCAACCCTTTACAATCTAATGGTAAAAGGTAAACTTGAAGGCCATAGCGTAAAATCAGGCGATAATGTTATGATGGCCTCGGTGGGGGCAGGTATGAATATTAATGCATTTATGTATAAGATGCCTTAAAAACCCGTTACAAAATATTTTAATAATAAGGCGCAGCTTTGGATTAACAAGGTTGTGCCTTTTATTTGCGGGTTTTCCACGATGGGGTAAATATTAAGCCTCCAATTGCCACCAAACTTAAGTAAAGAGGATATATTAATGAAAAGAGAATAAACCTAAACGGTGAAATAGCCTGATCGAAAAAGGAACTCCCACTCCATAAAAAAATATAGTCTGATATTGATTTTATAAATAACTGAGCAATAAAAACAAAAATCAGCGAAGGCCAAAAAGATGATAGTAAAAGCGTTATGGTAATTGAAAAATTGGTTGCAAAAACTAATAAAGCAAGTTCCAACGATGATTTTTCATTATACGATATGCTTTTTCCACCCCAACGCATTCGTTGTTTTATAAAATCCATTACAGATACTTCAGGTTTGGTCGATACCAATGCGTTTTTATCCTTAATAAATTCAACGCGTAAACCCATTTTCATAATGGCGTGTAGAAGAAATACATCATCACCGGATGCATGCCTTGCGCCTCTTAAATTAACCTGTGCGGCTTGCCATGTATCTTTTTTAAAAACCAGGTTGGCCCCGCTGCAGTAAACAGGTTTATCAATAATGGCTGCAGCAGCACCTGTTAGCTGAAGGGCCATATAATCCATGGACTGAAACTGGCCTAACCGTGATTCAGAAGAAATCATTTTTACCGGGCCTATTAGCATCGAGGGCTTGTTGGGGGCATAAGCATTGGCAATGGAATAAAGCCATTCTGGTGATGGCAGACAATCTGCATCGATTGTTGCAATTAAACTTCCCCGGGCAATTTCAATTCCTGTTTTCAAAGCTGCTTTTTTCCCCTGCCCAATGGTATTTACTATTTTAAAATTATCCGTTTTAAATGCCAATTCTGATACCAATGTTGTTGTATTATCCGATGAGTGGTCATCAACTGCAATAATTTCGAAGTTTCCTGCAGGATATTTCTGGTTCAGTAATGCAGATATAAGTACCGGAAGATTCTCCTTTTCATTTCGAAAAGGAATAATCACCGAAATAAAAGGCAAATCAGATGTTGGTATAACCTGGTCTGATTTTTTTATCCATGCCCGGTAAAGAAAAGCAAACAATATTGAATATAAAATAACGGGCAGGATGCCTGCAAAAATCCAAAATAATAAGGGAAACATTTTAATGTAATTTGGATTGCTATTTAATAGTTAGCACCCAATTTTCCATTTGTAATTCCTTAAGTAATTCCTCCTGTCTTTCCAAGGCTTTATTAACCGATGTATGCCATTCGGCACTTACAAGAAATCTATCGTTGTAATTTTTCACAGCCACATCTGTTAAGCCTTTTGCCCTTATTTTTTCTGCCAGTTCATTCGCACGTTTTTCATCGTTAAAACTTCCAATAATTATATGATGCTGACGTGGGGCTATAACAGTCTTAGGTGGTTCAATTTTTGGTTGTGGTTCTATTATTGGTTCGGCTTCCTCTAAAGGTTTAATAACAGGTTGTTCCGATACTTCAGGTCTTTTACGTGAAAACAAACTAATTCCGTCTTTAAAAAAAAGAAAATAGGCTAAAACCAGGATAACAGGAAGTGTAATAAGAGTTACAACCACCCCCAGGGGTAAAGATCTTCTTTCTTTAATAACTTTTTCTTTTTCAACCTTAGGCCTTGCTGCAGCCGTGGGTTTAACTGTTTTCTTCTCATCTTTTTGTACCTCTGGTTTTATGTTGGCCTGGGCTTTTTTAACGTTGTCAATATCAATAAGGTTTTCTTTTGAAACTGTCTCCTTAGGCTTAAATGTTTTGGTTTCGTCCAAGGGCTCTTCCTTAACAGAAACTGAAGTATCAATATCAAGCAAATCAGTTACCGGGGCTTTGGGGGGAGGTGCAATAATTTGGGTTCCGGGTTTAATACCAATCTCAGATTCAGTTTGAACAAATCTAAGAATTCCGTTCTGGTCTTTGGTAAACTTTCCCAGGTTATCCATATTGTAAACACCTTTCTGGTCAAGGGCCGAATTAATTGATTTTACATAATCATCAACCTTTGCCGAGGCTTCATCTGTACCAATACCATCAGTTTTAATTATATAATTTATTAACAGTCCATCGTTGAAGCTCAGGAAGCTGTTGAAAAGTATCGTTTGTCCCCTTTCCCTTGAAACAATAAAGGCTCCAAAGTTTGGCACAATTACACGATTGTGTTCTTTTATTAATTCGATAATGTATTTTTCCATAAAACCGAATTTTGGAAGATTGTGATTTAATTAGATAAAGATAAATAGTTTTAGATTAATCTTATAAAGTTTATGAAATTAACAACATATTTAATCACTACTGGCCGATAAATTTTTCGATAAGATGCTATAATGCCAACTAATTGCGGTGTCACTACAGGACACTAAAAATTGGGGTCGGTTCATCTTTACCGATATTCTGTACCTGACGGCACATTACCGTTAGGGACCAAAGATCGGTAAAACACTTAATTGAGAATTGAACTCTTGTCCCGTTTGGGACAAAACAACTTTTTATCGGATAGTAGTGATATTTAATATAAAAAAGCCCGGAGAAAATTTTCTCCGGGCCTGAATGATTAAAACTAAAAATTATTTTTTTAGAAGTGTAACTACTTTATTATAAACGGCTTCACCTGTAAACCCAAACTCTTTATCCAGTACTTTATAGGGAGCTGAATAACCAAAATGATCCAATCCTGCAACCATACCATTTTCTCCGGTTAATCCTTCAAGAGTAACAGGTAATCCGGCTGTAAGGCCAAATCTTGGTATTCCGGCAGGTAAAATTTCCCGTTGAAACTCGGTGGGTTGATTACGGAATACACCTTCTGAAGGTACGGATACTATTTGAACTTTAATACCTTTCTTCTCGCGTAATAGTGCCGCTCCTTCAATAAGGGTAGAAACTTCTGAACCATTTCCAATTAAAACAACGTCTGGAGTACCCGCATCTTTTAAAACAATGTATCCTCCCTTTTTGGCTTTTTGCGAGTTGGAATAATTATTATCAGGAAGGTTAACAATATTTTGGCGTGAAAGAATAAGAGCGGTTGGTGTATGTGTGTTTTCAAGGGCCATTTCCCATGCAACAGTAGTTTCTTCAGCGTCGGCAGGGCGAATAACCAACATGCTGTTTTTCCCTTTATGGTTTTTTAATTTTTCCATTAATCGTATTTGGGCTTCTTGCTCAACAGGCTGGTGTGTTGGACCATCTTCCCCAACACGAAACGCGTCATGGGTCCACACATATTTAACGGGTAGTTCCATTAACGCAGCAAGCCTTACGGCTGGCTTCATGTAGTCGCTGAAAACGAAAAATGTACCACATACAGGTATCACCCCTCCGTGAAGGGCCATACCATTTGCAATTGATGCCATTGTAAGTTCCGCAACGCCTATTTGCAGGAAAGCGCCTGAAAAGTCGCCCTTTGTAAATGGTTTGGTTTTTTTCAGGAACCCATCTGTTTTGTCGGAGTTTGCAAGGTCGGCCGACATAACAATCATATTTTCAATTTTTTCAGCAAAAACACTTAAAACAGTAGCTGAAGCTGAACGGGTTGCATCATTTTCCTTTTGTTTGATAGTACTGAAATCCATTTTTGGGGCCTCCTTGCTGAAAAATGCTTTCAGCTTTGTTGCAAGCTGGGGGTTTTTTGATTCCCACTCCTTTTGCTCTGTTTTACGGGCTAATGCATAAGCTGTTTTCTTTGCGTTAACACTCTTGTAATATTCTTCAACTTGTGGAAAAATTATAAATGGATTTAGAGGATTACCGCCCAGGTTTTTAATAGTTTCATCAAGCGATGCGCCTGCATGGCTAAGGGGTTGTCCGTGCGTACTAACCTGCCTCTCGTAATTCGTTCCATCGGCCTTTACAGCACCTTTTCCCATAATTGTTTTTCCAATAATTAGTGATGGACGGGTTTTATCCTTTAAAGCCGAACTAAGAGCCAACCGTATTTCATCATGATTATGCCCATCGATTGTTATTACCGACCAACCCCATGATTCATATTTTTTTGCTGTATCCTCGGATGTAACTGCGTTTGTCTCTGTTGAAAGCTGAATATCGTTGCTGTCATAAAACATAATAAGGTTACCAAGCCCAAGGTACCCGGCAAGTCTACCGGCTCCCTGGCTAATCTCCTCCTGAACACCTCCATCTGAGATAAATGTAAATATGTTGTGTTCCATCCAGTTACCAAACCTTTGTACCAGAAACCGCTCGGCAATTGCAGCTCCAATGGCCATAGCATGTCCCTGTCCCAGCGGACCGGAAGTGTTTTCAACACCCCTTTCTATATCAATTTCAGGGTGACCCGGGGTTGGGCTGCCCCATTGTCTGAAATTTTCAAGGTCGTTCATGGAATATGTACCAGTAAGAGCCAGGATGGAATATAACATAGGTGACATGTGTCCCGGGTCTAAAAAGAAACGGTCGCGGTTTATCCAGGCCCTGTCGGTTGGGTCATAATTTAGAAATTCGGAGAATAAAATATGAACAAAATCAGCGCCTCCCATAGCTCCACCAGGGTGACCTGAATTGGCTTTTTCTACCATAGCTGCAGATAAAATCCTGATGTTGTCCGCTGCACTTTTTGAAATTTGGTTACTCATGTTTTTTGGTTATGTTTGTGGTTATTATTTTAAATTCTCTTTATATAGTGGCATTCTATCCCAGACTGTTCTGGTCTGATTTTAATGGTTGTAAAATTATACTTTTTTTTAAACTCTTAAAACCTGGTTAAGTCATTAATATGATATAAAAAACAAACTTAATAACTAATTTTCCATACCCATAGATAATTTAATTATTGTGTGGTTAAAGTATAAACAGGGTAATTAAATCAAGACTTTTTTTTTTACGTTGGACGAAGAATAAAAACCGAAAGGGTTTTGTTGTAGCTCATTAGAACAAGAATAAAGCTCAATCTTAACTGATATTTGAGCTATAAATTGTATATTTGTGAGCTTATAATTTTAATATGCTTGATAATAAAGAAACTGCAATAATAGATTTTATTAATTCCAATCCTGGCTCTTCTTCAAAAGAGATACATGATGGTATTTCTATATCAATTAGTTATGCAACAGTAAAAAGATTATTAACAAAACTTACTGATGATAATTTAATATCAGTTAAGGGACAAGGTAAAGGGACAAAATATTTTATTTCCTTAGTTTACAAGCTCATACAACCTATTGATATTGACAAATATTATGAAAAGGAGATTGACGAACGCGAAATATTAGTTGACTATAATTTCAGTTTAATTACAGATATCCTTATAAAGCATAACATTTTTACTGCATTGGAGGTAGATAAACTTGAAAAACTTCAAAAAAAGTATACCCAAAATATTTTACAACTGACAGATTCAGAATATAAGAAAGAATTGGAGCGATTAGCAATTGATTTAAGCTGGAAATCATCGCAGATTGAGGGAAATACTTACTCGTTACTTGAAACAGAGCGATTATTGAAAGATAAAGAAACTGCATCCGGGAAAACAAAAGAAGAAGCAATAATGCTTCTAAACCACATGGATGCAATTGATTTTATTATTTCTAACCCTGATTATTTGACTCCAATATCTATTTCAAAAATTGAGGATATTCATGGATTATTAATTAAGGATTTAGCTATTGATAGAAATCTTCGAAAAAGGAGGGTTGGTATTTTAGGTACGAATTATCGTCCGCTTGATAACGAGTTCCAGATAGCAGAGGCTCTAACTGAAATGTGTAATCTGATTAATGCTAAAAAAAACGTATTCGAAAAAGCATTATTAGCACTAGTTCTTATTTCATATATTCAGCCGTTTATGGAGGGAAATAAACGAACGGCGAGAATAGTAAGTAATGCTATTTTAATGAATAACAAGCATTGTCCATTATCATTTCGAACCGTAGATTCAATAGAGTATAAAAAAGCGATGCTTATTTTTTACGAGCAGAATTGTATTTCAGCATTTAAAGATATATTTATCAACCAATTTGAATTTGCAGTTAATACATATTTTTAGAGTTGAATAATAACGAGCTACAACATCGTGTATAAAACTTAGGGGTTTAAGTGGTTAAATCGAGCGTTCTACCTCGCATCGGCGTTTATGTCGGCGGATAGGAACGAAGCACGCAAATCCCCAACGTTTCATACACGCAACCGTTAAAAGCAGTTTAAATATATTTTTGTTTAGGAATTGAAAACTTAAGATTTTATGAATTGTTTATGACTGACGAACCCCAGCCCGAATGATTAAAAATCAACACAATAGCCATTTCACCTGAAAGCTAAAAACAAAATATAAACAGATGAAAATAGTTGCCGATGATAAGATCCCTTTTTTAAAAGGAGTGTTTGAGCCATATGTTGATGAGGTAGTTTATTTACCCGGTGGAACAATTAAGAAAACAGATGTATCAGATGCTGATGCCATAATTGTAAGGACCAGGACTGCCTGTAATTCAGGATTACTTGAAGGAACTAAGGTTAAGATTGTTGTAACTGCAACAATTGGCACCGATCATTTTGATATTCCATGGCTTGAGAGTGCAGGCATTAAATGGCATAATGCCCCCGGATGCAACTCCGGTTCGGTAAGACAATATATTGGCTCAATTTTATCGTTGTTAATAAAAGAAGGTATAAAACCTGAAGAAACAACTCTGGGCGTTGTAGGTGTTGGAATGGTTGGTTCTAAAGTTGCCCGTTTAGGACGGGATTTGGGGTTTAAAGTTCTATTAAACGATCCACCAAGGGAAAGAAATGAACCAGGGGTGGATTTTGTGAGCCTTGACAGGGTATTGAAAGAAAGTGATATAATTTCATTTCATACTCCCCTGGAAATGAATGGGGTTGATGCAACATATCACATGTTTAATTACGGGTCATTAAAAAAACTAAAAAAAGGAGTTGTGGTTATAAATTCGTCAAGGGGGGAGGTTACCTCAACAAATGCCCTTTTAAAAGGTACCGATGATGGAGTTATTTCCAGGATAATTCTTGATGTTTGGGAGAATGAACCTGATATATCCCTTGACCTTCATAATAAAGTTTGGATTGGCACACCTCATATTGCGGGCTATTCGGCAGATGGAAAAGCAAACGGAACATCCATGTCGGTTCAGGCAATAAGTAATTTTTTTGCATTACCTCTTACAAATTGGCAAGCCGAGGGGGTACCAATGCCCGAAACTTCTTTTATCAAAATTGATTGTAACGGTCTTAAACCATATCAGGTAGCAGCTATGGCAATATTAAGAACCTATAATATTCTTGAAGATGATAAACGTTTGCGCAGTAACTTGACCTTATTTGAAAAACTCAGGGGCGAATATCCTGTAAGACGAGAATTTGGCTCATGGAAAGTAGAGTTAACAGGAGCTGATACTGATACAGTTAAAATTATTAAAGATTTGGGGTTTAATTTGCTTTAACAAGAACCGGGTAAATTTTTTATAACCAAAAACTACTAAATACTATTGAAAAGCCTACAAAATAACCCAAATAAACCTGTAAGGGATTGTGTGCCCCCAAATGCAACCTGGAAGATGCAGTTATGCCAGATATAATTACGATTAATGAAAGCCATATGGTCAAATCAACCTGGTATCGCAGTGTAAGCGCAAGTAAAACCGCTGAAACACCGCCAATTGCTATCATGTGCATACTTATCTTCCAGAAGTAGGTTATGGTTACGGCAATAAATACTGCTACTATTGACGAAAGAATAAAATTTTCCAATAGCGATGGTACCCCCATCTTTTTAAGTAAAACATATCCGAGAAAGTAGAAAACACCTGTAACAAAAACAGGGAAAAGCCTTTCTTTGGCAGCCTCCATTTGAAAGCTTTTGATAATTTTTAATTGTAAAAATAATGGTAGCAAAGATAAAGGCATTATGCATGTAGAAATAAATACCGCAAGGTAAATAATTCTTTTTGAATCGGGCGAAAGGTAAGAGAGATGTGTGCCGGCCTGAAAAATTAGAAAAATCCCCAAGGTTGGCATAAGCATGGGATGAAAAATAATGGATATTATCTTGCTTAAAATTCTCATAAAAGTTACAATTCTTTACGAAGTCTTGCTACCGGAATGTTTAACTGCTCCCTGTATTTGGCAACTGTACGCCGTGCAATGTTATATGATTTCTCTTTAAGAATTTGAGCTAACCTGTCATCTGTGAGCGGTTTGCGTTTATTTTCTTTACCAATACACTCTTCGAGAATCTTCTTAATTTCCCTGGTTGAAACCTCTTCACCTGAGTCGGTTTGCATTCCCTCTGAAAAAAAGTATTTAAGCGGATAAATACCGAAGTGGGTTTGAATATATTTACTATTAGAAACCCTTGAAATAGTTGAAATATCTAAATTTGTTTTATCTGCGATATCTTTTAGTATCATAGGTTTCATACGGGTTTCATCTCCCTCAAGAAAATATTCATGCTGATACTCCAAAATGGAGTTCATAACTGTAAGTAAGGTATTTTGCCGTTGTTTAATGGCATCAATAAACCATTTGGCCGAATCAAGTTTTTGTTTTACAAACATCACGGCCTCTTTTTGTTCACGGGATTGATTTTTCTTATTGGCCTGAAAATCTACCAGCATATCATTATATGTAGAACTTATTCTTAATTCGGGTACATTCCGGTTGTTAAGCATAAGCTGAAACTGCCCATCTTCGGCTTCAAGAATAAAATCAGGAATTATATGCTGAACCATTTTGTTCATTGGGTTGCTGTATGAGCTTCCTGGTTTAGGGTTCAGTTTAAGTATTTCGTTTATAGCTTCTTTAAGTTCATCATCTTCAATATGAAGACGTTTGGCAATTTTTTCATAATGCTTACGGGTAAACTCTTCAAAGTGGTGCTTAAGAATATGGTAGGCATTTTCTATATCTTTTTCTGACTGGTCTTTTTTTTGTATTTGCAACAGAAGACACTCCTGCAAATCGCGTGCTCCAATTCCCGGAGGGTCAAAATCGTGAACAATTTCCAATATATCGAGTACTTCTTTTTCATCAACCTCCAGGTTTTGAGTAAAGGCAAGGTCATCAGCAATTTCCTCTATCTCGCGGCGCAGGTACCCATCTTCGTCAATATTGCCTATTATATATTCTGCAATAGCTGTTTGCCGGTCATCTAAAATCCTTAATCCCAACTGGGTTATTAAATGTTCATGAAAGGTTGTGCCTATACTAAAAGGAATATCTTCCTGTTTATCATCTTTTGAGTAATTTCGTGATTGGAGTTTATACGCCGGAATTGCATCATCCTGAATATATTCGTCAATAGAAAGATCATCTTTACTTTGGTCACTTTCATGGGTTTCAGGCTCATCGCCATAACTGTCCTGCTCATTTGAGTCACCTTCATATTCAAGCACAGGATTTGCTTCCAGCTCCTCCTTAATTCTTTGTTCAAGCTGAGCTGTTGGAATTTCCAAAAGTTTAATCACCTGTATTTGTAAAGGTGAAAGCTTTTGCAATAATTTTTGCTGTAAACCCTGTTTCAACATAAAGTGCTAAACGCCTTGTAAACTGGTTCTGCTTAATCATAAAGGCAGATAACAAAAATAGTGTTAATTCCTTCAATATGGAAATTAATAGAACTGCAGATTTAAGTTAAATTGTGAATTTGTCTGTTTTAAAACAGAAGATTGGACTATTACACATAATGGAATGATTAATTAATGGGCTTTTTTTATTAGTACGGGTCAACGTCAGCAATAATTGAAACATATCGCCATGGGTCCTTTGATAATAGTTTGTTTATGCATTCCTGCATCAACTGTTTTGCTTTTGCGGGTGAAGCATTACGTTCCAGTTTAATTACAATCCGTTGCAAATGTAAATCCTGAATTTTATTTACAGGGGGCATTTGTGGTCCTATAATCCGGTTTCCAAAAAGGGACCTCAGGTTTTTACCCAATTCGTTGGCAGCACTTTTTGTTATGCCCGGGTTTTTATGTTTTACTGTCAGAAATATTAACCGGTAAAAGGGTGGGTATTTATAGTTTTGTCGTTCTTCAATCTGGAGATTGTAAAAAGATGTGTAATCATTATTTGTAACATATTTTATTACAGGGTGATCGGGGTTTGATGTTTGAAGGATTACCGTACCCTGCCTGTTTTTTCGCCCTGCACGTCCACTTACTTGGGCTATTAGTTGAAAACTTCTTTCAAATGCCCTGAAATCAGGATTGTTAAGCATATTATCCGCATTTAAAATACCAACAACGCTAACACGGTCAAAATCCAACCCTTTGGTAACCATTTGGGTTCCAACAAGTATGTCCAGTTTGCCCAATTCAAATGATGAAATAATTTTTTCGTATCCTGATTTTGAACGTGTTGTATCATAATCCATTCTTATCACCCTTGCCTGGGGGAATATGGTTTTTATTTCTTCTTCAATTTTTTGAGTGCCAAAACCTTTAGTAAACAGTGATGGACTTGAGCAGGCCTGGCATGTTTGAAATGTTGATACCGAATGGCCGCAATAATGACAAATTAACTGATCAATATTTTTGTGATAAGTCATACTAACATCGCAATGTATGCATTTGGGTATCCAGGCGCATTTTGAACATTCAAGAAATGGGGCGAACCCTCTTCGGTTCTGAAATAAAATTATTTGTTCCTTATTATTCAGGGCCTTTCCCATAAGTTCGATTAGTTCAGGTGAAAAATGGGAGTTCATATTTTTTTTCCGGTAAGCCTCACGGGTATTTATAACTTTTATTTCCGGTAAAAGCATACCTTCGAACCTTGTTTTTAATTCAACAAGGTGAAATTTACCTGATTGGGCATTGTAATAGCTTTCTATTGAAGGAGTTGCAGTTCCAAGAACAATGTTTGCGTTAAAACTTTTTGCTGCCATAAATGCCACATCCCTTGCATGGTAGCGTGGTGCCGGGTCATATTGCTTAAAGGAGTTTTCATGTTCCTCATCAATTATTACAAGTCCAAGGTTTTTGAATGGCAAAAATACTGACGAGCGAACCCCAATAATTATTTGATAGTTATTTTTCTGTAGCAAATCGTTCCATATCTCAACCCGCTCTTCATCGCTGAATTTTGAATGGTAAATCCCAAGTTTATTACCGAAAATTGATTTAAGCCTGTTGGTAATCTGGGTTGTTAAAGCTATTTCGGGCAGGAGATAAAGTGCTTGTTTGTCATGTTTAATACACTCATCAATTAAATGTATATATAATTCAGTTTTTCCGCTTGATGTTACACCATGTAGCAATACCGGTTTGTCGTTTTTAAAACCTGTAATTATCTCTTCCAATGCCTTGCTTTGTTCAAATGAGAGAGGTTTTTTTGCTGAGACCTCATTATTTGAGAAATCCAACCTGCCAACTTCAACCGACTCCTGCAATAATATATTTTTATGCACAAGCTCATTTAGTGCAGCAAAAGAGTTTTCCGTTTCTTCAGTCATGGATTTTTTTCTCACGGTTGACCCTGCCACAGCTTTTTGCACCCCTCCGGCTTTTTGAATGAAAAGCATTAATAATTGCAGTTGCTTTTGAGCTTTCTCCAATTTGTCAAATGTTTTTTTCAGGGCCACTTCATTTCTCATTTCAGGTTGAAGTGAAAGAAAAAGCTCTTCTTTCGCCTTGAATTTTTGCTGAAGTTTTTCTTCAACAAAAACGGCGTTCATCTCAATTAATCCTTTTATTAAAGGATAGCTGTTCTTAAGTCCTGTTATTCTGTTTATTTCCCTTAATGATGATTTTTTTTCATTGGCAAGGAAATCCAATATCACCACCGATTTTTCAGGTAGGGCCGTTTTTGCTTCAAATTCGGGATTATAGAAAAATTCAGTTTCACTTTCCAATTTTAGTCCAGCTGGCACAGCGGCTTTATAAACGTCGCCAATAGAACATTGATAATAGGTGGCGATCCACTGCCAAAGGTTTAGCTGGCCGGGAGTTAAAATTGGTTCATTATCCAAAATGGCAAATATTTCTTTTGTTTCATACAATTCGGGTTTTTTGTTGTGAATTTCGAAAATTATACCTGAGAGTTGTTTTTTCTTACCGAAGGGTACTACCACCCTAATACCTGGTTTTACGGTTTTAAGGTGTTTCAGTGGAATCTCATACGTAAATAACCCTGGTAAAGGAACCGGAAGAATTATATCGGCGAAGTTGGATGACATTTATGTGGTATTTCTAAACCTGTAAATATAAGAATTGAATAATGACGGTCAAAAGTAACATTAGAATTTAGGTATTTGATAACATAGAATTGAGTAGTAATTAGTGCTTGGAATTTCCTTCATCAAAAAGAATCATACTCTTGTCAAATTGCATAAAAAAGTAAATTATTTGAATACGTGTTTAGATGCATTCATTTGTCAACGCTATATAAAGGTAATAAATTGGTAACATTTAATTGATAATGGTTAAATAAGTTAGATATACTTTTATGTTAATGAGTTGGATCTTTTAATTGCCTGGTTGTTATTGTGCAATTTTAATGGTTAAGTTATGATACAATTAAACTCTGAAGTTTTTGATCCCCAAAGAAACATAAATATTGACGACAATTTGGATCCCCGAATAATCGCCATGTGGTCAAAAGCCGACCTTGATATTAATTTATTCTACCAAACCGGGTTTGAGACCATACTTTTTAAGAAGGATCCTTTATTTGTCCTTGAAACTGTTTTGGCATCAGTTTTTAGCTGGGATGACGAACTGTTAATTGCAGGTTCTGATATGGCTTTTAACATTGTTGAGCCTCTTTTGGGCAGCCAGGGTATTGTGGCCAGAAATTACAACTGGCTGGTGAATGGTTGGGGTAACCTGCCTAATGTGATAAGAGACAATAATTTGATTAAAAACATGTTGATTGTTATTGATGATTATACAGATGTTGATGATTTACCCATTGATGAAATTATTTTGGTAACTAAAAAGAATAAAATTGGGTTAATTATATTTTGCGAGGAAGATGTGGATGGGCTGAATGACAAATTTAAAGGGGCAATTGATTTTATGGTGGGGAAATGCAATAACAAGCCACACCAGTCATTTTTGGTTGCCCGCCGCAGCCGTTTGGTACAAACCGAAGGTTACTCACGAAATTTTAATTATGATTTATATCGTTACTGGCAATTCTCGCTGCGTAACAGAAATTCTATAATTGAACCAATGGTGATGTAAAATCGCAAGGCAGGAATTAATGGAATAATTTGAGCCGTTTCAGTTTAACTCATATTAGCCATCAGAAGTTAAACCTGCCAGCCGCGATTTTGAAAAACAAAAATGGTAAGAAATTGATGGTGCAATTCTTTTTGTTTTTCTTAATCGATATTTTAGTATAAAGCAATGTTAATCAAAAATTAACCCATAGTAATTTTTGATATTCTAAATTAAAGATATTGGCTAATAACAAATTAGTTCTTAATATTAACTTTTACTTCACTTTAAAATTAGTTCATACTTTACTTCTATTATTGCATAGTTAATTGGATGTTAATGTTCACAAACCAAGTTTTATTTTCCAATTGCATTTAAGGTTTATTTTTCCCGCCATGGGACTAAAAAAGGTTTTAACTAAAACGGTCAGTGGTTTTCAGGAGTTGTGGAATATTTTATTGGTTAATTGGCGGGCATTTAATCTTTATACAATAATTTTTTTAATGAATAAATTTAAAAGCGATAATGAAAATCCTATATGCAATACAAGGAACCGGGAATGGTCATATTGTTAGGGCACAGGAAATTATACCGGTACTTCAGCAATTTGCAGATGTTGATATTTTGATAAGCGGAACTCAAAGTGATATTTCTTTACCCTGGCCTGTTAAGTACAAATTAAATGGGTTAGGCTTTGTTTTCGGGAAAAAGGGAGGTATTGATTTTCGTAATACTGTGAAATCAAATTCTATACCCGTGTTTTTAAAGGAAGTTACCAGTTTACCTGTAAGTAACTACGATCTTGTTTTTTCCGATTTTGAACCTGTTTCAGCCTGGGCATGCAAAATTAGGGGGAAAAAGTGTATTGGAATGAGCCACCAGGCGGCCGTATTACATAAAAATGCCCCCAAACCTATAAGGAAAAATCCATTGGTGGCTTTAATAATGAATTATTACGCCCCTGTTTCAGTATCATATGGATTTCATTTTAAAAATTTGGGCGGAAATATTTTTACACCGGTAATAAGAAGCGAAATAAGGAACTCTGAACCCTGTATTAGAGATCATTACACAGTTTACCTTCCTGCCTATGATGATTTAAGGATAATTACCTTTTTGTCAGGTTTTCCTGATGTTAAATGGGATGTTTTTTCAAAACACTCAAAGAATCCCTATTCCTGCCATAATATAAAAATACAGCCGGTAAATAAAAAAGCGTTTACAATAAGTATGATAAATTCAAAGGGGGTGTTTTGTAATGCTGGTTTTGAGACTCCGGCCGAGGCTCTTTTTCTTAAAAAGAAGCTATGTGTAATTCCAATGAAAGGGCAATACGAGCAACAATGTAATGCGGCTATGCTTGAATCTATGGGAGTAACAGTAATTAGAAGTTTAACGGGGGCATCAAAATCAGAAACTTTTAGAAACTGGCTTAGAGGCAACCATATAGTTAAAGTTGATTATACCGATATCACCAGGAGATTAATTGAATTTATTTTGGAAGATGCAGGTAATTACACCATTGAATATTTTCCTTTTGAAGGTGCAATTCTAATGCCTGCCCGTTAGCCTACAAAAATTTTAAAAAAGTATGCTCCCAGGGTTAAATAAGCAAACATCCCCGAAATGTCATTAAGGGTAGTTATAAACGGCCCTGTGGCCACTGCCGGGTCAATATTTATGCGGTGCAGCAATAGGGGTAAAAATGTACCAAACAACGAGGCAAATATCACTACCGAAAACAATGCCGCAGAAACGGTAATTGTAAGGGCCTGGCTTGACCCTATTAAGAAATTGTATAGAAATACCAGCACCGATAAGGCTGTTGCATTTAACAGGGCCACTGATAATTCTTTCAATAATTTACGAAAATCTGACTCCAAACCAATTCCACCACTTGCCAGCGATTGCACAACGATGGCTGACGACTGTATTCCGACATTTCCGCCCATGGCTCCAATTAATGGCATGAAAAATACCATTTGAGGATAAGTTGCAATGTTTCCTTCAAAAAGGCCTATAACACGTGAGCCAAAAAGCCCGCCAACAAGCCCTATAAACAGCCAGGGTATTCGTGCACGGGTTAATTTCCATATATTATCCGATGCCTCTACGTCATCTGTGATACCCGATGCCAACTGGTAATCTTTCCCGGCCTCTTCGCGCATAACGTCTACTACATCATCGATTGTTATGCGGCCAAATAATCGCCCCATAGCATCAACTACCGGCAAAACAACAAGGTCATACTTTTCCATTATGTTTGCCACTTCCTCAGAAGGCACATCAACTCTTACTGAAATTATATTGGGGTCGTAAATATCTTTTACCAGCGTATCTGTTGAGCTAAGGAGCATTTTTTTTAGTGACAGGGTGCCCTTAAGAACGCCATCATTATCAACCACATAAACATAATATACTTCATCAACGTTTTCGGCCTGACGTCGCATACTTCTAAGGCAGGTTATAATGGTCCACGATTCCTTTACTTTTATCAACTCCTTGGCCATCAATCCCCCTGCAGTGTTCTCATCGTAGTTAAGCAGGTCAACAATATCCCCGGCCATTCGAATGTCCTCAAGATATGATAGCACTTCCTGCTGTCTGTCTTCATCCAATTCAGCCAATACATCAGCAGCGTCATCGGAATCCATCCTGTTAATAAATCGTTTGGCAATTACTTCACTTGGTAAAGCTTTTAGAAACCGGAGTCTATCATCTTCTTCCAATTCTATCAGAACATCGGCAGCTGTGTCATCATCAAGTAAAAAGTATAGGTACTTAGCCTCCTCAATGCTTAATTCCCCGTATATTTCGGCAATATCTGCAGGGTGTAAATCATCAAGGATATCAACCAGGGCTTTCTCGTCTTTTTCATCGATTAAAACAACAAGTTGGTCAATGTACTCTCTGGTTAGTTCGAAATTTGCCATTACCCGAATATTATTATATTAAACAAAGAGATTTATTCAATTACCTGATGGGCCTCAATTAAGGAAGCCAGGTTTTGGAACTCAGCTACCGAAAGTTGTTCGGGGCGCAAACCAAATAGGGGTAAATGCTTTATTGCTTCATGATTAAAATTTATTTTACTAAGACTATTTCTTAAAGTTTTCCGGCGTTGATTGAATGCAGCTTTTACTACTTGTATAAAGAGTTTTTCATTACATGGAAGCTCATTTACCTGGTTGCGTGTTAATCTTATAACCCCTGATTTTACTTTTGGGGGGGGGGTAAAAACATTTTCATCAACAGTAAAAAGGTATTCAATGGTATAAAAAGATTGAAGCAGAACACTTAAAATTCCATACTCCTTTGATCCAGGCCCTGAAGCAATTCTTCTGCCCACTTCCCTTTGAACCATGCCAGTAACCGATTTTACAAGGTGTCGGTTATGAAATGCCTTAAAAAAAATCTGGCTTGAAATGTTATAAGGAAAATTACCAATTATTGAAAATGGCCCATTAAAAATCTCTTCAAGGTTAATCTTTAGAAAATCTTTTTCAATTAAACGGTCTTTAATCTGGGGATAATGCTTATTAAGATATTCTACAGATTCGGTATCAATTTCAACAAGGTGGAGGTTAATGTCATCCCGTTCAATAAGGAAACGTGTAAGTACTCCCATGCCAGGCCCCACTTCAATAACCTGGTCAGGAGGTGTAATTAAACTATCAACAATACGGCGGGCAATACTCAGGTCGTTGAGGAAATGCTGCCCCAAATATTTCTTGGCCCTTACTCTCATATTCATCCATAACTTTAGCTATTTCCTTATAAAATTTACCTTTGTACTTGAAAAATACATTTTGTAACATTGTATCAAATGGGCACGACAAAGTTAAGACTATTTATTTAAACCTTTATTGTACTCAGGTTATATAAAATTAAAATAATAGGATTTGGAAACTAAGTTTTTTAAGTATGCCAGGTTTTTGTTGTTCCTGGGCTCAGGTTTAGGTATTATTTGGTGGTTATACCGCGATCAGGATTGGGACAAACTCAGGCAGGTATTAGTGTTTGATGTTAATTTTTGGTGGATTTTTGCTTCATTGCTAATAGGGTTGCTAAGCCATGTTAGTCGAACAATTCGTTGGCAAATGCTGATAGTACCACTTGGCGGGAGGCCGGGATTTGTGAACACATTTTTATCGGTTATGATTGGTTACCTTGCTAATTTGGCAATTCCAAGAATGGGAGAAGTTTCAAGATGTGCCATTATGAGCAAATACGGGAAATTATCTTTTTCCGGATTGATAGGAACTGTAATTGCCGAACGTTTTTTAGATATAGTATCATTATTAATATCATTATTAATTTTGTTTATTTTTCATTTTGAGTTTGTTAATGGTTTTTTTATACAGTCAGTTGACCTAAGCGGCCTGCAAAATTCTTTTTTAACCCCCATTCCATATATTGTATTATTTTTTATTGGTGCATCTTTTTGGCTTTTTAAAAATAAAATTAAGTCGAGTAGGTTTTTTTACAGGATTTCAGGGTTATGGAGTAAATTCCGGGAGGGTTTTTTATCATTTAAAAATGTTGAGAAAAAGGGATGGTTTATTTTTCATTCCCTTATAATTTTTCTGCTTTATTTTCTGATGATGTATGTTTGTTTTTTTGCTTTTCCGTTTACCGGGCATTTAACCCCTATGGCAGGTTTTTCGGTTTTTGTTTTCGGAACCCTTGGTATGGTTGCCCCGGTTCAGGGGGGAGTTGGCCCGTGGCATTTTATGGTAATAACTGCCTTAATTGCTTATGGCATACCAGCCGGTGAAGCAGGTATTTTTGCCCTTATTGTGCACGGGGCATTAAATGCAATGATTGTTATTGCAGGTTTGGTTTCATTGTTGGTTTTACCGTTTTTGAATAAAATAAGTACATGATATTTAGATTTCCCAAAAATTATGTTCTTGTTATTCAGGTAGCTGTTTCAATAGTTGCGCTGGTTTATATTATAAATAAAATACTGCAGTTTCAAGACTGGCAGGTTTTTTTAAATCAACTTGCTAACCAAAAAGTTGCATTTGTTTTTTTACTTTTAATTCAATTATTACTATCATTTTTAAACCTTTCACTTGAATCTTTTAAATGGCAGTTGTTAACAAGTACTTTTAACCCCCAAAAATTTACAGGGTCATTCTTGCAGGTTATTAGCGGGCTTCAGCTTGGAATGGTAACCCCGGCACGGGCAGGCGAGCCTTTGGGCAAGGCATTGTTAATAGGGAAAGGAAATCGCACAAAAGGTGTTTTGTTATCTTTTGCAGGAAGTTTAATTCAGAACCTGGTAATTGTTTTTGCGGGCATAATATCAATGTTATTTCTTGAAAAATTTAACGTATTAAATACTTCTCTTTTTTTTTCTATTGGTAAGGGGATTCTTAAATATGGCTTTATTATTCCGGTTGTTGTTGGTTTAATTGTTTTGGGTTTAATTCGTATTATAAGGGTTATATGGAACAACCCGCTATTTAAACGAATAAGTTTACACTTTCAAATCCTGAATAAGCTGGGTTTGGTTCTTATCTTAAAAGTTTTTTTGGTAACTGTTTCAAGGTATTTAATGTATTCATTTCAATTATGGCTTATACTTGATTTTTTTGGTATAATTAATTCATATTATGAAATATGGCTCATTCCCCTATATTTTACATTAATAACATTTGTACCTACCATAGCTTTGGCTGATATTGGAGTAAGAAGTTCAATCGGACTTTTTGTGTTTGGTATATCAGGCAGCAGTTACCTTGCTATTATTACCTCTATATTTATATTATGGTTTTTTAATCTTGCCCTGCCTTCAGTATCAGGGCTTTTTCTTTTGAGGAGTAAAAAATAGTCAGTTATTAAAACAAATTTATATATTTGTTTAAACTTAAAAGTTGAATAAATTATAATTATCAACCAATAAGGCAATGCGCATTTTACAAATTATTGAAATATAGTTGCTGAATTCAGATATGTTACTTTAATTTAGGAATTCATTATTGATTTGCTAATGAACCTGAACCTAATTAGCCGGAATTTGTGTTTTAATGCTTAAATAGTATAAGAGTGAACAAAAAAAAGATAAAGCTTAATATCCTTGGGTTATCATATTCACAAACTCAGTCTGGTGCTTATGCTTTAGTTTTAGCTGAGGAGGGAGGGGAAAGAAGGATTCCCATCATAATAGGGGGAGTTGAAGCTCAATCAATTGCAATTAAACTTGAGGGTTTGGAACCACCCCGGCCGTTAACACATGATCTGTTTTTAAATTTTGCCCGTGCTTTTACCATCGATTTACTTGAAGTTATTATATATAAACTTGATGAGGGGATATTTTATTCCGAACTGGTTTGTTTTAAAAATAATGAGGTTGTCAGGATAGACTCCCGTACTTCAGATGCCGTTGCTTTGGCGCTGCGTTTTAATTGCCCGATTTTTACTTATGAAGAAATTATTTCCAAGGCAGGTATAGTTTTGGATTTTGGTGAAACAAAAGATAAAAGTGAAGGCCAGGTTAAGAAAAACAGGACCACCAAAACTTTAACATCAAAAAGTATTGAAGAGCTAAAAAAAATGCTTGAAGATGCCATTGAAGCCGAAAACTACGAAAAGGCTTCAGAGATAAGGGATGAAATTAAGAAAAAGGAAAACCAGGACACAACTTCCTGACTAAACAGGATATTATCTGAAATAAGTTGCATAAGGTTGAAACTAAATGCAGGAGAAGCTTTAGTGGCTCCTTATTCAACCTACAGGAGTTTAAGGATATAAATAAATTTAATGGGGTGAATAAAATTTTATCAATTTTAACCATACTGCTAGTGGCAGGGTCACAGATGGCCGGCGCCCAGCCGGTTTCTTTTATTTCGATATTAGTGGTGCCGGCATCATCCACTTTTACCTTTATTGGTTTGTTGAAAGGATTATTGGGAATGCTTGTTATTTTAGGGATTGCCTGGGTATTAAGTTCAAACCGCAGGGCCATTTCCTGGAAAGTTGTTGCTACAGGTTTAGGACTACAGATATTACTTGCCTTGGGGATTCTTTATATACCTTTTGTTCAGGTAGTATTTGATTTTGTGGGGCGCGGATTTGTAAAAATTCTTGGATTTACCGAAGCCGGAACTCAGTTTTTATTTAAGAGTTTTGGAGCGAATGTAATAGAACCGCCACTTTTAAATTTTGCCATAATAATATTACCTACAATAATATTTTTTTCAGCCATAACAAGTGTGTTGTTTTATTTTGGGATTATTCAAAAAATTGTTTACTGGCTGGCATTAGGAATGACCAAATTACTCAGGCTTTCAGGAGCCGAAAGTTTATCCGTAGCAGGTAACATTTTTTTGGGGCAAACCGAATCGCCCCTTATGATTAAGGCCTACCTTGAAAAGATGAACAGATCTGAAATGCTGTTGGTGATGGCAGGGGGCATGGCAACTCTTGCGGGAGGTGTTCTGGCGGTATATATAAAAGTTTTGGGTGGAGGCGATCCTGCCCAGGAACTTATTTATGCCAAGCATTTGCTTGCAGCATCAATTATGGCTGCTCCGGGAGTGGTTGTGGTTGCCAAAATACTCCTACCCCAAACAGAACCGATATCTCAGGAAGTTGACGTTAGCAAAGATAAAATTGGGAAAAATGTTCTTGATGCAATATCAAATGGTACAACCGAAGGAGTAAGGCTTGCGGTAAACGTGGCTGGTATGTTGTTGGTTTTTATAGCATTTATAGCTATGATAAATTTTATTTTTTTAAAAGTTGGTTATTGGAGTGGGTTAAATGGTGTAATTTCAGATTTTACCAACGGTGATTATAATGAATTGTCGTTACAGTTTTTATTGGGATATATTTTTGCCCCTTTAATGTGGGTTTTAGGAGTACACAGCCAGGATATTGACCTTGTGGGACGTGTGCTGGGAGAAAAAATAATAATGACAGAATTTATTGGATATGTTAGCCTGGGTGATCTTAAACAAGCCGGAGCATTTTTTCAGGATAAGTCGGTGGTAATGGCCACTTATATACTTTGTGGGTTTGCCAATTTTGCTTCAATTGGGATACAAATAGGAGGCATTGGATCACTTGCTCCGGGTAAACGTATTTTACTATCACAACTTGGATTTAAAGCATTACTAGCCGGAACGTTGGCATCACTTTTATCTGCAACTATAATCGGAACTATCTTAGGATAGCGCAGATGAAAAAAAAGAGGCCGTTTTTTAAAGGCCCCTTTTTTTATTCTGATATTACCCCTTATAAAATTGAATCAAGTTTTGATGCAAGAATAGTTTTAGGTACAGCACCAACTTGTTTGTCAACTACTTCCCCCTTTTTAAAAAATAAAATGGTGGGAATATTCCTAATGCCATATTTTACCGAGGTACCTGGATTACTATCAACATCCATTTTAGCAATTACAGCTTTTTCCTTGTAATCTACAGACAGCTCTGCCACTATAGGAGCTACCATCCTGCATGGGCCGCACCATTCGGCCCAAAAATCAACCAGTACGGGCTTTTCTGAATTTAATACCAATTCATCAAAATTGGAATCCGTTACTTCAATTGTCATAGTTATAAAGTTTACTGATACTATAATTAGGTTAATTTCCCTTTGAAATATTAATGCAAAAACCTGAATTGCGATTATATCTTTTTAACGTTTAATACGTACCTCTTGTTCAAAGATATAAATTTTTAACCCAAAATCACGAATATCCTGATTGATTAATTCAGCCCTACATCTCCATTTGTATTTAAATAGTTATATTTCATCCGTAAATAATTTTTACAATAAGCCCTGGTTGCCTTTTCCTATTTATCGGGGGAACTCACATAACTCATTTTGGCCCAGCCTGTTTTTGCCTCCATTGGGTTTTCGTTATTTGCAAACATGTTCGTTTTATAATAATATTGTTAATTAGTGCCTGCAGAAAAAAGCAAAAAACCTGTTTTTACATTATTTTGTGGGCGAGCCGCGCCGGCACAAACTTTTTGGCTTTAGCACCAAAAAGTAAACAAAAAAGGCCTCTGCTGCCCAAAAATGACTAAAAATGGACTTTTTTGACTAAACCCCGCCAATAATTAACATAACTTGCCCCGTGGCCTTTTTAAAAGCAAACCACACCAATTACTTAACGTCATTTTTTCAAGGCGGGCTAGTTACCCACTTTTCAACCATCCCTAAATGCACACAATTTCCTGTTTTGTGCGCGATGTGAACGCTTTAAAAAGGTGCTACTGATTATCAGAT
>JBBIVA010000008.1:0-51633 GCA_037439945.1 Marinilabiliaceae bacterium | reverse complement strand
TAATTATCATATATTTATATTTATACTCATACTTAATTAAATCCGGATAAATTATTATGTTTAAAAACCGGAGAGCAACAATTTGATTATTTTATTTTTTACAACCTTTAATTAAACCTGGATTCAAAATTGATTCAACTAAAATTTTTACATAAAACAAAGAAATTGTGATAATAAAAACTATCTGAATTTCTTTATTATGCAATAATTTGCATTTAATAAGCCATTAAAACAGGTTAGCAAACCTCAAAAGCATTATCTATATCATTAATTAAATCATTGGCACCTTCCAATCCAATACTTAGCCTAACCAAATTCTCAGTAATTCCCAAAGTTTTTCTATCATCCAGAGAAACATCAACATGGGTCATTGTAGCCGGATGTTCGGCTAAACTCTCGGTTGATCCCAGGCTAACCGCAAGTTTAAAAAGTTTTAGATTATTCAGAAACCTGAAGGCTTCACATTGGCCTCCCTTAATCTCAAAAGAAATCACCGACCCGGGCGAAGTGCACTGTCTGTCAAATATAATTTTTTGCGGATCATTTGATTGTAAAAAACCCAGATAATGAATTTTTTCAACCATCCTATGCCCATCAAGAAACTCAGCAATTTTTTGAGCGGAAATTGCCTGATGTTCCATTCTTATTTTTAATGTTTCAAGGCTCCTGAGAATTAACCATGCTGAATGTGGATCGAGCATACACCCCATAAAAGTTCTCATCCCTTTTAACATTCCAATATTTTCAGCATTCCCAACACAGGCTCCGGCAATTACATCGCTGTGCCCACCAATAAATTTAGTGGCAGAATATAGAGAAATATCGGCACCATAATTTAATGGTTTTTGAAAAACAGGCCCCAAAAAAGTGTTATCAACCGATACAATTGGCCTATGGCCTAAGCCCCCGTAATACTCTGCTATTGCTGAACACATGCTAATATCAATAAGGGAATTGGTAGGGTTACCCGGAATTTCAGTAAAAATTAATGATGGTATCCTTCCCGGAAACTGATTATTGACCTTATCAATAATATTATCAAATGTATCGTTTGCTTTAAACTTTACAAAATCTATTTTAAACAAAGGCAATACATGGTTAATAAAATGGTCGGTTCCTCCATATACAGGCGATGCGTATAATAATAAGCCACCAGGTTTTAAAAAAGTGAACATTAAGGTTGTAATTGCTGCCATGCCACTTGAAAAAAAAGCTGCATCTTCAGCATTCTCCCATATTGCAACTCTTTTTTCTGCCAATTCAAGATTGGGGTTATTTAACCGGCTGTATATCATCCCCGGCACTTCTCCGGCTTCCTTATCACGCAGACCATACGCCAGTTCAAAAAAAGATTTTCCAGCCTCTGCATCTTTAAAAGCAAAAGTCGATGTCTGGAACAAAGGGCATTTTACTGAACCCCGATGTTCAGATGTGTCATAGCCATACGACATCATTAAACTTTCAGGTGAAAAAGATTTAATTTTCATCTATACTTTTTTCTATAAATATAGATATAAATATATTTTTATTCCTTTTATATATGTTTATGCAGTTTATTTTTCTGCTTTTTTAATTTTTTATATACCTTTATTCTATTAGAAGAAATTAAAACAATCATTAAAGGAATAAAATTCTATTATAGGTATGACACCCGACAAAACCGACCGTAAACTTTTAATGATGCTCCAGAATGATGCCAAACTCACAACCAAACAACTGGCTCATTATCTGGAATTAACACCTACTCCTGTTTTCGAACGCATCCGAAAACTTGAAAAAACTGGTTTAATAACCAAATATGTTGCGTTAACAGATAAAAAGAAACTGGGGAAATTGCTAACAGTTTTTTGCCATGTTTCCCTAAAGGAACACAATAAGGAAATGATAAAAGAATTTGAATATAAAGTTGCTAACATCCCCGAAGTTATGGAATGTCACCATATTGCAGGAATCCATGACTACATTTTAAAGGTTGTAACAAACAATATGGATGCTTACCACCATTTTATTTATAATAAACTGACTTCAATAGGGAACATTGCCAACGTGAACAGTTCTTTTGTAATGAATGAAATCAAATATACAACGGCCCATTTTATGGAATTATAAACCAACCTTTTCTATTATGTAAAAGCCAAGTTTAGATTCATGATCTTTAATAAGAACATCAGGTTTTAACTTCCTTGTTAACCAAACTGAAATAATATCTCCACCCGACGAAACAGAAAATATAAATCCCCAAAAAAACATCCAAAAACAACCAGTATAAAATGATACCAATGTAGGTAAAACTCCTAAAATAACCAGAGGGGCCAATGCCCCAATCCTATAAACCCAAACTTTAAAATTACCCTTTGGATGACAAAAAGGTGAAAGAGTTTTCCTGTGAAACCCAAAGGTTATATTTTTTATGCCAACGGGATTAAAAATTACGAAAAAAAGAGCATGAATTAATTCATGAATAACAACACCTGCTATTAATGAAATAAAAAACACTAAACTTAATAATAAGGATGGGACTTCAATAGAACCAAACCCGTGAATCATAAAAAATGGAATTGCAAACAATGAAAAAAAGGGCATCACCATTTTTAATGTAAGATGCCCTGCTTCTTCAATTGACAATGAAATTTCCTTGTATGTTTTATTATTACCCGGCTCCAAAACCTAACTAAATTTTTTAACGGGAATATATACTCCTATTTCTTTTTCCCTTTTTTCCCCTTTGCCGGAGTTTCATCACCAACCGCGTCTGTTGCATCTTCAAGTGCATATTGAGCGTTTGTAAGAGTTTTTGATGCTTCTTTAAGTGCTTTGCCCGAATCTTTTTTTATTGTTTTACCCTTTTCAAGGTTCTTGGTACCATCAGTTGATTTTTTGGTTTGAGCCTTCATAATGGCATCATAGGCTTTAACCTCGGCCTTATAGGCAGCGTCAACAGTTTTTATTTCTGCTTTGGCCTCAGCTATATCTACTTTGTTTTTCGATTTTAATTTTTTGGCTAATACCTTTTTCTCAGAAGTATAAGTCTTGTTTTTTGCTTTCATTTCACTTGTGGCCGCTTTAATTTCCTGTGATGATTCTTCCCGCATTGTTGTACCAATTTCAATAAGCGAGTCTGCCATAGCCATTTTCTGTTCAAGCTTTTTATGGGCAAGATAAGCACGATCAACCGAAGTTCTTAATTTTGCTATTTCAGCTTCCTGTTTGTTTATACCCTGGGATAGAGCAGAAAACGAAAGGCTGGTAATAAAAAACAACAGTACCAGGATACTTTTTAAGCTTCCTGTACTTAAAATAATTTGTGGGGTTCTGCCTTGTTTTTTCATCCGTAAATAATTTTTAGTTTAAGGTCTGATAGCTTTTCCCGATACATCGGGGGAACTCGCCCTGAACAATCGGGGCCCGTTTCATCAGTAAATATTTTTTTAATTTTGACAGCATTACATTTAAACCCGTCTCTAATGTTTTAGACTTGCTTAAATGTTTTAATTTTAAATTAAGTGGTTTTAAATTAATATAAATTCTAAATACAAATTTATGGTATTCCAAAAATTTCAGGGTTTAACATTTTTTTTCAAAGTTAATATCCTTAAATATGGTAACATATAACTTACCTGTTTTTAACATCTTAGTTAAAATTCCATGTATTTATAACATATTAAAACAAAAATAGATTTCAGTTACACCATAAAATTTTACCACTGATACGACTAAAAAAATTCATTGTTTCAGTATCTTTACGCAAGTTGTAAGTTTTTTATTAAAATTTTAATTCTGATTACATCAAAAAAGTTGTAACCCAACTTTTTTGACATCTAAAAATTAACTATAAAATTAAAAACTAAATAAATAAGAAAATGGTACGAATTACTTCTAAAATAATTTTCGCACTTTTAATTATGTGCCAAACAGCATTTTCGCAAAACATTCAGCTCCCATCGCCCGATAAGGAAGGTGGAATGCCTTTGATGAAAGCACTTAACGAGCGACAATCTTCCAGGGAATTTAATCAAAAGGAAGTTTCATTAAAGGATTTATCGGATTTGTGCTGGGCAGCCTGGGGATTTAACCGTGAGGATAAAAGAACAGCTCCGTCATCAATGAATAAGCAGGAGATGGATTTGTACGTAGTTCTTGCCAAAGGGCTATACCTTTATAATGCAAAGGAAAACAAGCTTATTTTGGTAAAAAGCGGTGATTTAAGATCCTTTTGCGGTAAACAGGATTTTGTTGCTGTTGCACCATTAAATTTCATTTACGTTGCTAATATGGAAAAAGCCGGCATAAAAACTGTTGGCGAAATCACACCTGAGAAAATGTTCCCTTCACACGCCAATTCTGCTTTTATGGCACAAAATGTTTACCTGGTAGCAGCTTCAAAAAGTATGGCTTGTGTGGTTCGTGCATGGATTGATTTTCCTGCCCTTGAAAAAGCCATGGGCCTTACACCATTACAAAAAGTTATTATTGGGCAAACAATTGGTTATAAAAAGTAAACAGTAACCCAAACAAAATAATTGGGTTAGTAGTTTAAGTTGCAAAAAAAACGTTGATGTTATTAACTTTTTTAAGAATTAGTTATAAATTTAGGGTTAAGCACATCGAAGCCTGGTTTTGGATTACTGCAATTACAATTCTTGCTTTTACAAATCCGACAGATCAGGGTCATTCGTCATTATGTCTCATTAAAAATTTAAACTTAGGCTTTTGCCCTGGTTGTGGGTTGGGACATTCAATTGCATGGTTTTTCCGTGGCGAATTTTTAGAATCATTTAAAACTCACCCATTAGGAATACCTGCTATTATTATTTTATTATTAAGAAGCTATAATTTATTAAAACAGGATTTTTGCTTTAAATCATAACCTTTAAAATTGTTGAGCCATGCAAAAAATTATTAACCTCATCCCTGAAATTGAACTGGATGAAGCTCAGTTCCTTACAACTTTGCTGAAAGACAAGAATGAAGAAGAATTACATAATTTTGTAAATATATACCGTTCGCGCCGCCGCGACCCGCAAGTTATTCTTTTAACGGCCCTCCTTGGGTTTATAGGCCTTGCCGGCATTCACAGATTTATTATAAATAATATTGGTATGGGAGTCCTTTATTTCTTTACAGCAGGGCTGTGTTTTATTGGAACCATTGTTGACCTCATAAATTACAAGAATCTTACATTTGAATACAATCAGAAAACAGCACTTCAGGTTAATTCCTTCTTTACGCAGTATTAATAAGGGTTAATAAAGATGGTTTAATTTATTTTTGCAAATTTGATAAATTGCAAAAAATTGTATTGTTATATGGGGGTTTAAATGAACCATTTAAACTTATTTAAAAACTATATCAAACCAGGTTTTGGCAATACCCATTACTTATATTTTATAATACGTTTTTGATGGTAAAATTTAAATAAACCTTCGATGAAACTGGAAATGGCTGTATTTCAAAGGATATTCGGTTAGTAATTATTTAACCTACCATTTATAGCATGGGTTTTAACATCCAGGGCATGAAGAGTGGAAAAATAATACATATTAAATACAATATTGTCCTGAATAAATCCATTCTTCGTTTAGGTACCCAAGGCTCATGTTCCCTTATTTTTTATTCATTATAACAAAATTGTTTTTAAAGGAATGATGGATTGTCACTCAATTACACGAGAACAAGCATGTTGCTGATTTTGTCATTATAGTGTTTCCCGAAAAGTCGAGACAAGTTGTGTTTTGCGAATCATGCTCGTTTCATCATAATAAAATTGAATTTTGAAGGTATGATAGCTTGTCCCGATACACTGGGGGAAATCGCCCCGCAAAATCGGGGCTTGTTTCATCCGTAAACAATTTTTGATTAAGGCCGTATTGCCTGTCCCGATATATCTGGGGAACCTGTTCCTGTATTACGGTATCCGTTTCATTTGTGTTTTCTTAAAATGGCATTCATGTTCCGCTTCGACCTACAACAGTAAAAAAATTACGCCAAATGCCGTTGCTGCATAGAATTTCCTAAAAATCATATTAATATCCTAAAATCCGGTAACTCGCTTCGCTCAAACAGCCATGATTTATTATCGTCAATAAAATTGATTTCCCTGACGGAAATTTATTGATGCAGAAATTAACCCCAATTTTAAATATTCTTGATGGAATCCCTATTAATACTTAGCCACATAAAATAAACAACCATTTTAACCGGACACTATTGATATTAATAGTAATTTAAGCTCCGTTTGGACGATAATATTATACAAGATAATTAAGTTTTTTAAAATTAAATATCCAATAAAATATTTAGTTAACTGCATAAACCAAATAAAAGAAAACTTTTTAGATTGATTACCGTATTAAGTGACCAGGCTAATTATCAACCTTATATCATCACAATAAAATGAGATTGTTTATTATATTAATATTATTTTCTTTATTACTTATAGAGATATTTGCCGATGAAAATAAATTAGACTCAATTAATGTTGTTCTTGGCTCACATGAACCTGACAGCGTAAAAATTGACCATCTGAACGATTTAAATCTCAGCCTGTTTATGAATTATCCAGGGAAAATGTTTTTGCTGGCCGATACCGCCATAAATCTTTCCATAAAAACAAATGATTCGTTAAGGCTTGCACAATCATATAACCGTAAAGGTGTTGCCTGTTACTTTCTTGGAGATTTAAATAATGCCTTTAATTATTTTTTAAAAGCTGTTAATATTAAGGAGAATCTTAATAAATATGAACTCTTGATACCTGAATATAACAATATAGGAATGGTATTAAGAAGCCTGGGGCAACCTAATGAGTCTCTCAGATATTATTTAATGGCATTGGAAATAAGTATTGAAAATAAAGATGAGAAGGATAATTCCAAAATATGGAATAACCTGGGAACCAATTACCGCCAGTTAAAACAGTTCGATAAAGCCAAAGAGGCCTACATACAAGCTCTCGCCAGCAATGTATCAATGTATGATTTTGAAGCCTATGTTATTACACTTAACAACCTGGGTAACCTTTACAAAGAAATTAAGGAATACCAAAAAGCATTGTACTATTATAACAAGGCTTTAAGTTATGTAAGCCAAAGCGACAATTACTACGTTCGGGGTTTAATCCACAACAATCTTAGTGAGCTTTATTTATTTATGGAGAATTTTAATGATGCTAATAATAATCTGATTGTGGCATCAAAAATGATTAACAAAATTGGTTCAGTTAACCTGCGGATATCAAATTTAAAACTTTGGTCAGAATATTATGAAAGGTTAAATAAATCAAATGAAGCCCTGATTTTTAGAAAAGATTACCAAAGAATGACTGATAGCCTTTCAATAAATGAAAGAGCATTAATGTTTGAAAATTTAAAGGCTATAGCTGAATCAGAAAGAAAACTTAAGGAGTACACCCTGCTGAAAACTTTGAATTCCATCCAGGAAAAACAGCTTGCCAATAACCGTTTTATTCAGTTACTGGCCTTGCTATTCTCAATACTGCTTATTATTTCAATTTTATTATTGATAAAATATTTGGGAGTAAAAAACAAACTTAACTTCTCCCTTCAAAAACTTGTTAAAGAAAAAACTTCAGAACTTGAAAAAGCCAAAATACACGCCGAACAATCAGACAACCTAAAAAGCGCATTTCTGACAAATATTTCACATGAGGTAAGAACTCCAATGAACGCAATTATAGGGTTCTCGAACCTTTTAAACTACCCTGACATTGATGAAAACGAAAGAAAACAATTTTTACTCCACATAAATAACAACACATACAGACTGTTAAAGATTTTTGAGAATATTACACATTTGGCAAAGTTTGAGCAAAATGATGTTGTATTAAAAAATATAACATTTAACCCCCATAATGTTATAGAAAAGATTATTGAAAAAGCCAATGATAATCCCCAAACAGCCTCACATACCCAAAGAGTTAAAAACCTGGTACCTGCTTATTTAAATTTATTGGGTGATAAAGATATTTTATCAATGGTAATGGAAGAAGTTTTAGATAACGCCATTAAATTTACAAATTCAGGCGACATAGTTATTTCATCATATCTAAATGAATTCAATTATTATATATCTGTTGAAGACACCGGGATTGGGATAAAAAAAGAACAACTCCCTTATGTTTTTGACAAATTTTCAAAATTTGAAAAATCATTGATCCCTGAATACGATGGCCCAGGAATTGGGCTTTCACTGGTTAAGCGGTGCATTGAATTTATGGGTGGAAAAGTTGATATTGAAAGTAAAAAAATGAAAGGAACAAAGGTTACAATTTCGATTCCGGTTAAGTAAATACTTACACTATTTATATCAGTATAATTGGTTTTATAAAGCTTTTCTTTGTTTTATTTGTGATACGTACAACCCTGAAATAGCAAGAACAATGCCTGCTGCTTTCTGCAAATTAACCGGATCATTTAATAACCACCAGGCAAAAATTGATGTAAACACAGGTATTGAATAGGTAAAAATATTTGCTTTGCTAATTCCTATTTTTTGAATTCCATAAATGAAGAACAGGAATGCAAGTGTTGATGCAAAAAATGCCAACTGAATAACCGCCATAATTGATGGTACTGAAACAGGGGCCGATATAAAATTATTCCATTCAAAAACAAAGAAAAAAGGAAGAAACATTAAAATACCAATTCCATTTTGTATTGTTACCAAAGTAAAGGGATTATATTTTGCCGATAATTTTTTTACAACAAGTGCGTAAGCCACAGCCGAAAAAACAGCCAGTAACATTAATAATATTCCAATTAACGGTGTTTTTACGCTTAAGTCTGGATTAATAACTATAAGTGAAACCCCTGCCACTGAAATTAATATCCCCAGGATATTTATAACTGTTAAACGCTCTCCAAAAAAAATAAAGGCTGCTATTGTAGCAAACAGGGGTATTGTTGAAACAATTACCGATGCCTGGGTTGAGGAAACATATAACAAGCCATAGCTTTCGCCCATGAAGTATAAAAATGGTTCAAGAAATGCTAATAAAACAAACCATTTGCGGTCATTTTTCTCAACTTTTTGAATTTTACGGATAATTGAAAAGGTTATGCCTAAAATTAGTGTGCTTATAATTAAACGTAGGGTTATTATTGTTAACGGTTGAAAAGATTCATTCGCTATTTTAAACCAAACAAATGAAAAAGCCCATAAAATCATTGAAAAAACTATGCCAGTGTAAACCTTAAAATCTCTCATCTATAAACCGGTCAGATATAACTTTCAATTGGCTCGCAACTGCAAATAAGATTTCTGTCCCCAAAGGCATCATCAACCCTGGCAACCGGCACCCAAAATTTATTGCCACGTACCCAGCTTAAGGGAAATGCTGCTTTTTCACGGCCATAGCTATGGTTCCAATCATCAGCAGTAATAATATATTCGGGGTGAGGTGCATTTTTTAACACATTATCAGATTTATCAGCTTCTCCCCTTTCAACCTCCTTTATTTCAGTATAAATCTGCTGCATGGCTTCAATAAACCTGTCAAGTTCGGCCTTTGATTCACTTTCGGTTGGTTCAATCATTAGCGTACCATAAACCGGAAATGATAGTGTAGGAGCATGAAAACCATAATCCATCAAACGTTTGGCAATATCGGTTTCAGAAATTCCTGAAGCGGCCTTTAAATGCCGGCATTCAAGAATAAGTTCGTGCGCTACCCTGCCGTTTTCACCTGTATATAATATTCCATAACCTTCCTTTAGTTTAGCTGCAATATAGTTAGCATTTAAAATTGCTATTTTTGTTGCATTAGTTAATCCTTCACCACCCATCATTTTAATATAGGCGAAGGTAATGGGTAAAATTCCGGCACTTCCCCATGGGGCTGATGAAACTGCCATAATTGCAGGACGCCGGTTATCAATTACAGGGTGCCCCGGCAGAAAATCAACAAGATGGGCAGCAACTCCAATAGGGCCAACACCGGGACCACCACCGCCATGTGGAATGGCGAAAGTTTTGTGAAGGTTTAAATGACAAACATCAGCACCAATAATGGAGGGGTTTGTAAGTCCAACCTGGGCATTCATATTGGCCCCATCCATATAAACTTGTCCTCCATTTTCATGAATAATGCGGCACACCTCCTTTATTGAGGTTTCAAACACTCCATGAGTTGATGGATATGTTACCATTAAGCAGGATAGATTATGGCTATACTGTTTTGCTTTGTCAACCAGATCATTTAAATCTATATTGCCACGTTCATCACATTTAACAACAACCACCTGTAAACCAGCCATTACGGCACTAGCAGGGTTTGTACCATGTGCTGATGATGGAATTAATGCAACATTTCTATGCCCCTCCTGACGGCTTTCATGGTAGGCCTTAATAACCATTAAACCGGCATATTCGCCTGCTGCCCCTGAATTTGGCTGAAGACTAACATCGGCAAAACCGGTAATTGCTGCAAGGTAGGCCCTCAGCTCTTTCATCATTTCCTGGTAACCAATAGCCTGATCAATTGGAACAAATGGGTGAAGGGCCGCAAAACCTGGCCATGTAATAGGAAACATTTCTGATGCCGCATTTAGCTTCATTGTACATGATCCCAGTGAAATCATGGAATGTGTAAGTGATATATCTTTTCTTTCAAGACGTTTAATATACCTCATCATTTCTGTCTCAGAACGGTAGTTTTTAAATACTTCCTGTTCCATAAATGATGATTTTCTTTTTAAAGCATCCTTAATTCCTGAATAATCTGGCTTAGTAATATCAGGTACATTTTTCCCTGTAAAACTTGCAAAAAGATCAACCAATTCAACAATATCATTGTAGGTAGTTGATTCATCAAGGCTTATTCCAAATTCATAGCGCCCGCTATACAACAAATTAATACTTTTTTGAAGGGCCTGCCAACGTAAATCCCCTGATGAATATCCTACAGGAAGCTTGAACCTTAATGTATCGAAAAATGTTTTATTTGTTCGCTCAAGGCCCATAGACTCCAGGGCATCAGACAACCTGCATGTTAAATCATGAATGCGCTTTGCAATTTTTATTAAGCCTTTGGCTCCATGGTAAATGGCAAAGAATCCTGCCATGTTTGCAAGCAATGCCTGGGCAGTACAAATATTTGATGTTGCCTTTTCACGTTTAATATGTTGTTCGCGGGTTTGCATAGCCATACGTAAGGCCCGTTTCCCGTTAACATCCTTTGAAATACCTATTATCCTTCCCGGGAGATTTCTTTTTAATTCCTCCCGGGTTGCAAAAAATGCTGCATGAGGCCCTCCATAAGCCATTGGCACGCCAAATCTTTGCGATGACCCAAAAACAATATCGGCTCCCCATTCACCGGGTGGGGTTAATAAAGTAAGGGCTAACAGGTCGGTAGCAACTGCTACTTTTCCACCAAGGCTATGAATATTGTCAACAAAACTCCTGTAATCCTTAATTTCACCATTAGCATCGGGATATTGTAAAATTACCCCAAAATGTGCTGAACCATTAAAATCCATATTTTCATATGGTATATATTCAAGTTCAATTCCTAAGGCTGTAGCCCGTGTATCAAGAACTGCCTTGGTTTGGGGCCATATGGCCGAGTCTGCCAGGCATTTATTTACATTTTGTGTTTCCTGTGAACGGCTTCGTGTATTGTACATCATTATTAAAGCTTCAGCTGCAGCAGATGCTTCGTCAAGTAATGATGCATTTGCAATAGCCATGGCCGTAAGTTCACAAACCATGGTCTGGAAATTCAATAAAGCCTCAAGCCTTCCTTGCGAAATCTCAGCCTGGTAAGGAGTATAAGAAGTGTACCATGATGGGTTTTCCAACACATTTCGGATTATCACTGAAGGAGTATGGGTATTATAATATCCCATACCGATATATGTTTTATAAACCTTATTTTTATTGGCATAGGATCTTATCCTGTTAAGAAATTTATCTTCACTAATACCCTCACAAACTGATAGTGGTTTTTCCAATCTAATTGTTGACGGAACGGTTTGATTTATAAGCTCATCAACTGATGATACTCCTATAACCCTGAGCATTTGCTCAATCTCTTCATTTCTGGGCCCTATATGACGGGATACAAAATCTTTATCAACCATATTGAAGATGAATTTATAAGAAATGTTATTACTAACTAACGTACAGGAAATGCTATAATTATTAATCCCTGGCTTTATCCACTAAATATAAACTTGAACATTTTTTAAAAGTACCAATACCTTTCTCCCATTTAAAATGTAAATATCGCCTATATAAAAATCAATTGAGAAATAATTAATTAACAAGTTTTCAGCATTTAATCAACAGGTATAAGGCAAATAAACTTTTGTAATAAATTAAAAAATTACGTTACCAACAATGATTTTTATCAAAAGGTTAACCTGGTTGTTAAAGGAATGGATTGCTTTCCCGTTCACTACCAATGGTTGTTGAAGGTCCATGCCCGGGATAAACATTTGTGTTATCAGGTAGTATCATTATTTTCTCATTAATACCATCGGTTAACTGATGCTGGTTTCCACCCGGAAGATCGCTACGTCCAATACTTTTTTTAAACAAAACATCTCCTGAAACAAGTATCCCTGAATTAGGGTCATAAAATAAAACCCCTCCGGGAGAATGGCCTGGAACGTGAATTACACGGATTTTTGAATTTCCAAAACAGATTATTTCACCATCATTTAAATATCCACCTAAATCTGGAGGGTTTTCACTTAATTGAAAACCAAACTGCCTGGCATAATTCATTGTATTTTCAATAAAAAATTCATCGTCCTGATGAGCCCAAGGATGGAGACCGTATTTTTCATAAACAAATCTGCATCCTAAAACATGATCGATATGCAAATGTGTTTGCAAAGCTTTAACTGGTTTTAATCCTAACTGGTCTATCCTTTCCATCAGGCTGTTTTGCTCTGTGGGAGAAAACATTCCGGGATCAATAATAATACACTCCTTTGAATCATCGTAAAGTATATAGGTATTTTCCTGAAAAGGATTAAAAACCATTGTATCGATTTTTAGCATTCCGTATTATTTAAAATTCTGATATTTAGCAATACCTTCCAACATTGGAACAAATGCACATTCCCCAAACTCTTCCTGTTCAAAATCATCGTCAGATAACCGCCTGATTCGTGTCATAATCTGTTTTGAAGACCCAATAGGTACAACCATAACTCCACCAATTTTAATCTGGAGCAGTAATTTCCGGGGCATTGAGGCAGCCCCTGCCGTAACCATTATGGCATCAAACGGCGCAAATGCGGGTAATCCTTCATAACCGTCGCCCAAAAACATCTTTAACCGATTATAACCCAAAAGTGGCAGAAATGTTTGAACCCTTTTAAAAAGCCCGGGCTGTCTTTCAATTGTAAAAACCTGCAATCCCATTTCACATAAAACTGCTGCCTGGTAACCCGAACCGGTACCAACTTCAAGCACCCTGTCGCCATTCTTTACTTCAAGTAACTGACTTTGAAATGCAACAGTTGATGGTTGGGATATTGTTTGGCCTGAGCCTATTGGAAAGGCTTTATCCTGATAAGCAATTTTCACAAAAGAACTATCCAGAAATAGATGCCGTGGAACTGCTTCAACGGCAGACAAAACCGACCTGTTGGTTATTCCTTTGGCTGCAAGTTCTTCTACAAGCCTGGACCGCAAACCTTTATGACGAAACGAATCTCCTTTCATATAAACCACAAATTTAACAGAGTGATTGGTTGTACAAAACAGGATTTCATAATTATTATAAAAAAAGTGCAGGGATCATTTTTAACCCCTGCACCTACATATAACCAAATAAAACAGAAAATAGACGGATTTCTTTTACTGAAATAAAACTTTTACCTATAATAGATTTTGAATTTAAATAATTACTCCAGGTTTTTATTTAACCAATTTATGAATTTCGTTTTTTCCTTCAGCAGTTATTAATTTAACAAAATATACGCCCGGTCGCCAGTGCCCTACATTCATAGCTTTTTCAAAATCATTACATAAAATTTTCGCAACCGCCCTTCCTTTTAAATCATAAACAATAATTTGGTTAATAATCTCATCAGATTTAACTGTCAAAATTTCTTTTACCGGATTAGGATAAATAATAGTTTTTGCCGTATTACCGTATTCTGGTGCAATGGAGGAAAACACATTGAATCCTGCCATTTTTTTTGTTGTATAAAAATTAAATTTTCCGGGGGCAATTGTAACCTGCTGCGAAAGATTAGTAACCATTATGCTGTCGCCATCGAAGTGATTATACCACCAACCTGTTTTACTGAACCCGGGGGAAACTGACTTTATTACAACATCAAAGTTACCAACCAGTCTGACATGGTTTCCCTGGTGGTTTAGGGCAATACTTTTAACAGATCCGGCTACATTTAAAGTAAAATCGTTTGTTGAAAATACATCTTCACTTTTTTTAAGTTTAATCATGTGGGAATAAATATTAAAAAGTTGTGCCCTGTCGGCATTATTAACATATTCCCATTTGGGGGGCTTTTTCCCCAAACGTCCTCCTTCGTTAATACTTATATCATATCCAAGTTCACCAAATTGCCAAATCATTTTTGGGCCGGGTATTGATAAAAGAAAAACTGCTGCAGTTTCTGACCTTTTGAGGGAATTGTACACATCTTTAACCGAATATCCGGTTATTGCGCTACCAAAAGTTAAAGCTTTGTACATTATACGTTCTTCATCATGACTTTCCATATATCCAACAATGTTTGGCTGCTGCCATCCACGTTGTTTATATGATGCCCAGGAGAAATTTGATTTGCCCCCATCATGATACCCCATAACTGCTTCACTGAAATTGTGGTTATGGTTACCCCACATCAATATTCCTAAATCGGCCAGTTCCTTTTCTTCTGCATTATCTGAGAGATGTTCAAATATTATTATTGCATCATTTTTCCGTTTACGGATTTCAGTAACCATCCGCTTTAAAATTGAGATACGGGAAGCATCGTACTCGCTTGCCCATGATGATGGCCCGTAAACGGTGTTGGTAAAACCTTTGGTAAAGTCAAATCGAAACCCATCAATTCTGAACTCTGTCATCCAATACGACAAAACACTATCAACCAAAGCTTTGGTATAATTACTTTGGTGATTAAAATCGAACCCCCATTGAGCTGCTGTGTTTTGCATATTGTGCTCGCGGTTATACCAGGGATTATTGGCAGCCGGTTTTCCACCATCGAGATACATTAGCGCCAATGGCGACTGCCCGTATGAGTGATTTAAAACCATGTCCATAATCACGGCAATACCTCTTGAATGACAAGCATCTATAAATGCTTTGTAATCGTTGGCAGTTCCATAAGCTTTGTCGGTTGCAAAATAAAACGATGGGTTATAACCCCAACTGTCGTTGCCCTCAAACTCATTAAAAGGCATAAGTTCAATGGCATTAACACCTAAACGCACCAAATAATCAAGCGTATCGGTAATGGTTTTAATATCGCCGTTGGCTGTAAAATCGCGTATTAAAACTTCGTAAATAACCAGATCTTTATTGGCTGGTGGATTAAATTGTGTGGTGTTCCATTGGTATTGAGCCGGAGAAGTATGAACAACAGAAACAATACCATCTGTTTTACTCTCAGGGTAAGGTTTTAAGTTTGGATAAACAGAAGCAGATATATACTTGTCGTTCCAAGGGTCCAGCACCTTATTGGTATAGGGATCGGCAATACGCAATTGCCCGTCGATATAATACTGGTAAGCATATTCGGTGTTAAACCCGAGGTTATCGATGGTTAACCAGAAAAATTCTCCATCTTTATACATTTGGGCACTGGGAACAGGCTCCCAATTATTGAAATCGCCCAGAACATATACATAATTTTTATGAGGTGCCTGTAAAACAAAGGTTATTGAAGTTTCGCTCTGATGGTTGGCTCCCAACCGTAAACCTGCAGGGCGCGGTAAATTCTGAACGGCCTCTCTGATATAAAAAGAAATTGAATGGTCTTTAATTTCAGTGCCTTTATAGGCTTCCAGTTTTAAAGTATGACTTCCCGAAGCCGGGGCATTAAAAGAATAATTAAGTGTCAATTGCTGGGTTGAGGCAACCAATTCATTGTTATAATAAAGTCTTAATCCATCGGCACTCATCCCTTTGCCTGTTACGTTTACTTGTTCTCCCGGTTGAAATAAGGAACCATTAAGCGGTACAGCGATTTCGGCTGATAATTGCGGCTCGTAAACATCTATAAAAATGTCCTTTCCCCCGGTATCCTTCCCTTCGAGCCAGACCCCATTAACCTGGGCGGCGCTGCGAAAAACAAATGCCAGTTTCAGAATTTTTTCGGCAGCAGGCACATTATAGTAAGTCCTGATATCGGTGGGCATTACCAACTGGTAAGTGTTGGTAGAAACACGGGTAAGTTTAGCTTTAGCAACATTAACGCCCCAGTTGGCAACCACATATTTCCAATCAGAATTGGTAGTGCTTTTATCGGTAATAACACCGGTGTGCGCATAAACATCGCCCGTATAGTTCATCAATCCCTTTGTTCCCTGACCTGCGTTAAAGGTAATGGTTACCGGAACTCCTTCGGTAACAAAAAACGGTTCGGCTGTAACAACCTGGGCTTTAACCCCAACGGTTAAAACTAATAAAAAACAGAGTTGTAGAAATTTTTTCATACCAAAGCATTTTGAAGATTACCCCTTCTTTTAATCAATTATCAGACTATCACTTAAAAAAACTATTGTAAGTTATTGGGAGGTTACTTTACTTTTAAAGCAAAGCAACCTCCTTTTATAATTAATCAAAACAAATCAAATGGTTTCCTAGAAAATAACAATCCATTTTTCGGCCAAATCAATAGTGATAGTATATTGCCCAGGGGCACCTTTAAACCAAAGGTTCTGGTCGCCATCTTCGCGGTCGGGCTGACGGGCATTTTCAAGGTAAGCAGCCGGAACTGTTGTAAAGTATGGGAAATTATATGACACTGGCCCCCAATCCTTTTGGCCAAGGAAACGGAACCTGTCAACCGAGAATGTGGTGGTAGCCCTATACCTGTTTGGTGCAATATTCTTCATTTCTATGGCATCACCGGGATTCCAACCTGCAGGAACTGCAGCGCCAACAATATAAACTTTTGAACCATCATCAGAATATGGCAAGTCAATTACAATAGACTTTTTAGCAAGATCGACTGTAATAACATAAGTACCGGCAGGCCCTTTAAACCAAAGGTTCTGGTCGCCATCTTCGCGGTTGGGTTGGCGTGCATTCTCCAGCATATTACTAACATAACCTGTAAAATATGGGAAGTTGTATGAAACAGGTCCCCAATCTTTCTGACCAAGGAAACGGAATCTGTCGACAGAGAAAGTAGTAGTAGCACGATATACATTTGGCGCAATATTCACCATCTCAACAGCATCGCCAGGGCTCCATCCGGCAGGTACAGCAGCGCCTACCATATAAATTCTTGTTCCATCGTCAACGGTACCATCGGTAGGAGCCGGCATTATGGTAATGGTTTTGGTATCAATATTAACGGTAATCACATAGTCGCCGGGCTCACCTTTAAACCACAGGTTTTGATCTCCATCTTCACGGTCGGGCTGACGGGCATTCTCAAAATAATCGGCAGGAACGCTTGTGAAGAACGGAAAGTTATATGAAACCGGCCCCCAGCCCTTTTGTCCAAGGAAACGGAAACGATCATTACTGAAAGTGGTTGTTGCCCTATATGTATCCGGACCAATATTTACCATTTCAACAGCATCGCCTGGATTCCAGCCAGCAGGAACGGCTGCACCAACCATGTAAATTCTGGTACCATCATCGGTTGTTCCATCTGCATTAATAAGGTAAGGCGTTACATAAATTCTTACCACATCCGATAGTACAGACAGGTTTGAATCAAGAATTCTGTTTTTAATCCTTACATAAACACTGGCTTCTTCATCGGCTTTATAACCAAGTGCCAGTAAAGCTTTGTTTAATGTAACAACGGTAACAGAAATAGAGCCTTGTTCGTCGCTGTAGGTACCTGACAATGTTTTAGCACCAGAAAAATCAGTAGCTGATTTTGATACTTCCAAGTCGTAAACATTTGCAACCTTTGCAGATAATTCAGACTTGTCAAAATCGAATACTATTAATTCATTGGCTCCACTTGCAAGCAGAGTGATTTTAGCATTGGCTGCAGGATTAACCAATGAAGGTGGTGTAGCCTTTTCCATATCCAGGATGACTTTAGTTTCATCCTCACAGGCGGCTAAAAACGCCAACCCGATAAATGCCAGTAATATATATTTAAATCTTTTCATCGTTTTCCAATTAATTGGTGTAACCATCGTTTTGTTTCAGGTTTGGATTGGCATCCAGATCAGAAGATGGAATAGGATACAAATCTCTCCAGCTTTCAGTTGCCTTACCAGGTTGTTCTTTCCCTTTCCAAGTCCAAAGGTAGGCACCACCAGTAAATTTGCCGAACCTTATCAGGTCGGTACGTCGGTGGGCTTCCCAGTATAATTCGCGGGCGCGCTCATCCAGAATAAAATCAAGTGTCATTTGCCCATCTGTAATTCTATTACTGGTATTACCAAATGCACGGTCGCGAATTTGGTTAATATAGTCCAAAGCAGTAGCTCTGGAACCACCCTGACCACCCCTAACAACTGCTTCGGCATACATCAGGTATGCATCAGACAAACGGAACATTGGGAAATCGGTACTGGCAAATGTTGGATGACTGTTTGGATCAACACTACCGTCAGAAGTAAAGTTGGTGAACTTATTAACACCAATACCATGGGTAAAGGTTCCAACATTTTCTACTTCCCATTTCCAGTTTTTAGGATTAAACCAGAAGTAGGCACGTTTATCGGCTCTGGCTGTAAAAGCAGGGTCTGCCTCAGTAAAATTGCTTTCTGCTATTCCAAATTTCGCAACCAACTCCTTAATACCTCGAATTCCACCCCAGTCGCCAACTCCATTTGAAGGCATGTTTGAACCTCTGGATGCGTTTAAGAGGAAGGTCATACCACCATACTGCTGGGTGTTTAAACCATCAAAAGCAATAGGGAAAATAATTTCGGGACTGGTATGATTATTGGCCGAAAACATTCTTTTGTAATTGGTATCGAACGAATAATTACCCTCTTCAATCACTTTTTTCAGATAAGTGATAGCTTGGGTATTTTTATCTTCGTCGGTATAAACTTTAGCGTTCAGATATAATTTAGCCAACAGCATCCATGCAGACACTCTGTCGATGCGTGCATATTCGTTGGTTTTGGGAGCTGCCAGTTTGCCTTCAATATCCTCAAGTTCTTTTACCACATAAGCAAAAAGATCCTTACGGGTAATACGTTTGGGAAAATAGGATCCCGGTTTATCGTCCTCGGTAACAAAAGGTACATTTCCAAACATATCGATTGCATGCCAGTATGAAAATGCCCTTAAAAACCTTGCTTCAGCCTGGTACAGTTCCAATTGTGGGAGAAAAGAGGCAGATGCACTTCCCTTGGCACTTTCAGATACCCTCACAAATTCATTAGCCAGGGTAACCACATAAAAAATACGTGAATACATTGCCGAAATAAACACATCGTTTGGTGCCCATGTATGCCAGTGAAAATTTTTAATAGTAGCATCATCCCAAGCCATTATAGCCTCATCGGTAGGCAATTGCTGTAAGCCCCAGTACTGACGGAGATAATTACCAAAGTTCACGTCAATACCCTGAATATCAGGACTACCCCCATTACCTTCCTGACTGCTGATAGCGTAAGTTGCATAAATTCTGGCTAAAGCTCTTTTATAAGCAAGCTCATTTTTGAACACATTGGTTGCTGTAGCCTCATTCGGATCTATCGGTTCTACATCCAAATCGCTCATACACGCCGTGAATGAAAACATCACAGCAATGGCAAATATTGATAAACACTTTATATGTCTCATAATACAAATTCTTTAAGGGTTTGATTAAAAATTAACATTCAATCCCAAAGTGAAAATTCTTGGTCTTGGATAAATATTGTTGTCAATTCCTCCCTGAACTTCAGGATCAAGACCAGAATAATCTGTAATTACAAAGGCATTTTGAACAGTGGCCGATACTCTGCCTTTAAGTCTTGATGTAATTAACGAATCGAAACTATAACCAAGCGTTATGTTGTCCATTCTGAAGAAAGAACCATCCTCCAGATAAAAATCTGACCAGTACTGAGCTGTTGTGAAATTTGATTTTAATACAGATTTTGGGATATTTGACAGATAACCTGACTGATTATATACATTCTGGTATAATGCGCGGTTAGATGCATTGTTATTATAAACATCGTTACCAATACTCAAGCGCCCCGAAAATGAAAAGTCAAAGTTCTTATATTTAACCTCTGAGTTGATTCCAACCATATAATCAGGGGTTGGGGTTCCCATAAAGTACTTATTGTTATTGTTTCCTGACACATTTCCTCCAAGGCCTGTTTTGTCAACATACAAACCTTCAATGGGTTTTCCTTTTGCATCATAAACCTGCTTAAACAAATAGAATGTATTAACAGGATGTCCAACAGTGTTCCACATTACATTGTTATCAACACCACCGGCAATGCCACCTGACTCAAAACCCCGGCCTGCTTCAGCTGATTTGAGCCTTGAAAGTGCAGTAATTTCATTGCGGTTGGCCGAGAAATTGGCACCCACTAACCAGCTAAAATCAACATCGGAAATAATGCGGTAGTTAAGTGCAAGTTCAATACCTTTATTTTCGAGCGAACCAACGTTGGTTACAAGGCGGTTGTTAAAGTTGGTTCCGGCCGGAATGGGCACTTCACTAATCATATCCACGGTTTCGCGGTGGTACAAATCAACAGAACCGGTAATTCTGTTATTCATAAAGCCAAAGTCGAGACCAACGTTATAAGTTTTTGTTTCTTCCCATTTCAGGTTTGCATCGTATGCATTTGGGCGCAATGTTGAATAAAAAGTATCACCAAACTGATAATAAGCGCCAATAGTACTTTCACGGTAAATTGGAATGTAAGGGTAATAACCACCCGGAATATCCTGCTGTCCGGTTACACCATAGCCCAAGCGTAGTTTCAGTTCATTAATTTCATCAAACCCTGACAGGAATGATTCTTCATTCAGTTTCCAGGCTAAAGCAAACGCGGGAAACAAGCCCCAGCGGTTGTCTTCGCTAAATCGGGAAGAACCGTCGTTACGTAGTGTAACTGTTAATAAATACTTGTCTAACAGTGTATAATTAACCCTTCCAAAGAATGAAATCAGATAGTTTTCATTTTTATAAGAGTTAGAATTTGCCCCAACATATACGTCATTGGTCTTTTCCCATGGACGGTTGGAACTCTTTCCTGATCTGTAGAAATGCTGCCATCCATAACCAGCGGTTGCATCTACCCTGTGAGTACCAAGTTCTTTATTATAGTTTAAATAAAAATCAAGCAATTCATTTTTACGGATGCTGGAATAGTTCTGAACATTAAAAGCCGGTTCACGTAGTCCCCATGATGCTTTTGGGTCAGTATTATTATAGCCTTCGCTCTCCGAGTATTCCATACCAAGATTCAGGTTTGCGCGCAATTCCGGTAAAAATGGCATTTTATAGTCGAACTGGATATTTGCTATACCTGTTTGAACATCTGACTGGTCGTCGCGATAGGCCAACCGAGCT
The DNA here is from genome assembly GCA_037439945.1 of Marinilabiliaceae bacterium. Taxonomy (GTDB): domain Bacteria; phylum Bacteroidota; class Bacteroidia; order Bacteroidales; family Marinilabiliaceae; genus CALEUX01. The sequence continues at coordinate 29,947 of JBBIVA010000008.1, read as the reverse complement.
AATGGGTTATGAGTAGCAATATTAATAGGATCGCCGTTTAATTGATCTGTTTGGTTCAATGCTATCCATGTTGTATATCCACCAAAGCGGGTATTTCCGTTGCGCACCGGCTGGGTGGGGTCAAACTCAAAAGCTGAATAAATGGCTTCGCGGTTAGAAAAGTCATTGTGAATATCCATACCCTTAAGGTTAATGGTAACATTTAAGCTATTATCAAAAAATGATGGATTCACATTTAAAGCCAAAGTTGTTCTTTTTAAACCTGATTCCTTTAAAATACCGTTCTCGATAGTATGACCAACAGAAGCCCGGTAAGGGATGCCTGAATATCTACCATAAAGACTCAGGTTGTGATCAGTTGAAACAGAATTTCTGTAAATAAGGTTCTGCCAATCGGTGTTATAAACACCACGGCGGGTAAGCGCTGTTGGATCCAACCCGTAATTGGTTACACGGTCTTCAACCAAATCTGCAAACTCGAGTCCATTAAACATTTCATGATATTTAACCAGTTGGCCGATACTAACATTCCCATTGTAACTGATATTGAGGCCTTCTTTGGTGCCCTTTTTAGTAGTTATAATGATAACCCCGTTTGATGCACGAGAACCATAAATAGCAGTTGCTGAAGCATCCTTTAATATCGACATTGATTCAATATCGTTGGGATTAATGGTTGATAACTGGTTAGCTAAACCTGAAACACCACTATTATCTAAAGGAAAACCGTCCACTACAATTAATGGGTCGTTGGTTGCTCTTAATGAAGAACCTCCACGAATTCGAATAGTTGAACTTTCACCAGGCGCTCCACTGTTTGAAGTAATTAAAACCCCCGGGATTTTTCCGGTGATTAAAGTCTGGGCTGAAGTTATGGCCCCCTGGTTGAATTTATCTGACCCAATTACATTAACGGCTCCGGTAGCATCTGATTTCCTAACCTGGCCATAACCAATAACTACAACCTCGTCCATACTGATAACACTACTGGTCATGGCAACATTCATTTCGGTTACACCAGAAGTAATGGTGCTCTCTTCAACATTAAAACCAATAAAGGTATAAACCAGTACATCGCCCACATTGGCTCTCAACGAATAAGTTCCGGATGGGGTGGTAATGGTTCCAATAGAGGTACCTTTAACAACAATGGTTACCCCAGGTAAAATGCTGCCGTCGGCAGCATCAACAACTCTTCCCGTAATAGTAACCTCCTGGGCCATTAACCCAAATGGGATAAACCATCCCAAGAGAAGTAACAGGATTCTTTGATTAAACTTTGATCTCTTCATAAAACAAGATTTAGTTAATTTTTTTTTAAAACTTTTGGATTAAAACAAAAACTTACACGTTTGTAAATAATGTTTAAAAAAGGGGGGATTTTCTCATTTGGCTAAATCAAATAACAAATTGTAACCACAATTTTCCGTAACAAATATAGAGTCAAAACACAAAAAAAATAAACACTCTTTAACACTGATTGTCAATTTTTTGCATAGCATTTTCCGCAAACGAACCCGCAACCGTTTGCGGGTTCGTTTGCGGAAAAAACTGCTGTTGTAAAACATGTTTTATCCCTATTTTTTATTTTTTCATTACAATTTGTAACCATTATTGTTAATTTCTACACCCTGAACTATATGATATATTAATATTTACAACGGTTTAAATTAATTTTAATGGAAATTACATCTGCTTTAAACTCAAAAAATCGATGAGCCCCATTCCATATTTTAGCAATAATTATTAAACAGGCTTTTAACTTTTTTTATATTTTTAATGCCTATAAAAGGGAGATTGATTAATTTTATTAAATATTCCCCTGAATACTTAAAACCAGATTGGCAAAAAGCAATATTTCAACACCTTAAACCCTAGTTTATTTTCAGGCCCGCTTTTAAGCTTATTAACCTTTTAACAAAACCAGGTACAAATAATGAAATCCTCCCACATTACAATAAAAGACATTGCCCGTGTATTGGGGATATCTCCATCAACGGTTTCAAGAGCATTAAAGGACCATCCGGATATAAGTGAAGAAACAAAGAGTTTGGTAAAAACCTTTGCTGAAAAAGTACATTACCGGCCAAATGCCCTGGCTTTGAGTTTGCGCAGGCAAAAAACTTATACACTCGGATTGATTATCCCAGAAATTATCCACCACTTTTTCTCCTCTGTAATTTCAGGTATGGAGGATCTGGCTTATGGCGAGGGCTACCATTTGATGATATGCCAGTCCAATGAAAATTATTACCGTGAAGTAATTAACACTCAGGCTCTTCTCGACCACCGGGTTGATGGCCTTTTAGTGTCAATAAGTAAAACCACCCGGGAATTTAACCACCTAAAAATAGCAATGGAAAATGGTACCCCCCTGGTTTTTTTCGACAGAATTTGTGATGAAATTGAAACCGACAGGGTATTAACCGATGACTTTGAAGGGGCGCTGGTGGCAACTTCTCACCTTATTGGAAGAGGTTCAAAAAGAATTTTACATCTGGCGGCACCCAAACACCTTTTAATTGGCAAAAACCGCATGGAAGGATATAAACAGGCACTTATAAATAATGGAATACCAATTAACGAAAGTATGATTCTTAAATGCGATACACGAGAAGATGTTTTTTCATTGCGGAAGGAAATTACTGAACTCGCCAGGAATATTGATGGAATTTTTGCAGTTAATGACAGCACTGCCATTGCAGCCATGCAAATTCTTCAGGAAAACGGTTTTAAAATTCCTTCGGATATTGCTGTAATTGGTTTTGGTGACGGCCCCAATGCTACAATTGCCCATCCTCCACTTACTACTGTGGAACAGAAAGGCTATGAAATGGGAAGGGAAGCTGTGAGATTATTAATTCAAAAAATTGAAAACCCAGGAACACAAATAAATTTTCAGACTAAAATTTTAACCCCAACCTTAAAAAAAAGAGAATCAACCTGAATTACAGAAATCGTTTGCGATAATTGACCTTTAAAAAAACAATGTTTTGTTCTTCCAGATTGACTCCTTTCGCAAACGTTTGCAATTTGATATTTAAAATACATTTCCCTTTTTATCTTAAAATAAATTAATTAGTTCACTTTACACTTGTAATTATTTATAATATTTTTGCAAAATCAAAAAGGGTTTTTTTCTTATAAGCTACTTCAATTTCAACCAAACTTAAAATTTCCTGTTTGGTTGTACAAGCATTTTGTTTACCTGCATTAATTATTTTGCCTGTGGTGCATAATTATAATAAATTGTTTCTGTGATAATTAAATGTCCGGGTTAACTTTTACTTTTAAAAGCTACACAAGCCCCAGATTTGATTACGGACTTCATTTTAAAATGAGGCATATAAAATCAATTTAACATCCTTTATGTTAATTGAACTTTATAATTACAAACCTGGCATAATAATAACATAACTTACATTTGTTAATATTTTGAAACAATTATCATCAAATTTGTTTTTTGAATACTTAACTAATTTAACCGCTTTAAAACAATTAACATGAAGCAACTACCAAGGCTGTCAACAGGCCAGATTATTAACATGAGCATTGGTTTTTTAGGCATTCAGTTTGGTTTTGCCCTGCAAAATGCCAATGCAAGCCGCATTCTTCAAAACTTTGGTGCTGATGTTGAACATTTGTCATGGTTTTGGCTGGCAGCTCCAATTACCGGTATGATAATTCAGCCCATAGTTGGTCATTACAGTGACCGTACATGGACCAGATTGGGGCGAAGAAGGCCATTCTTTCTGTTTGGGGCAGTATTTGCAGCGCTGGCGCTTATTTTTATGCCTAACTCCGGCTCCATTGCTTCATTTATTCCACCAATGTTCATAGGTGCCGGCATGTTAATGATAATGGACGCTTCGTTTAATATTTCTATGGAACCTTTTAGGGCGCTTGTTGCGGATAAACTCCCCAACAACCAGCGAACTAAAGGATTTGCTGTTCAATCAACGTTAATTGGAATAGGAGCGGTTATTGGCTCATGGATTACCTATGTGCTGGCAGAATGGCTCGGCGTTTCAAAAGTTGCAGGGGAAGGCAGTGTTCCTCCAAATGTAATATTATCTTTTTATGTAGGTGCCACAGTTTTGTTAGCAGCAATAATATGGACTGTGGTAACAACAAAAGAATATTCTCCAAACCAGCTAAAAGATTTCGGGGTAACCAATGATGATGACCATGCTGCCGTAAATTCTTCGGGGTTTATGCAAATATTTAAGGATTTTGCATCAATGCCAAAAACCATGAAGCAGCTGGGAGTTGTACAGTTTTTTTCGTGGATGGCCCTTTTTGGGATGTGGGTATTTACAACCCCTGCAATAGCACAGCATATTTATGGCTTACCGGCCAACGACACTAGTTCGGAGGCTTATAACAACGCAGCAAACTGGGTTGGGGTATTATTTGGGGTATATAACGGAGTGGCTGCAATTTTTGCACTTGCATTACCCTGGATTGCAAATAAAACAAGCCGTAAAGGTGCCCACTCAATATCACTGGCAATAGGCGCTGTTGGATTAATTACAGTATTCTTTATTAAAGATCCTATTTTGTTATTATTTCCAATGATTGGTATTGGGATAGCATGGGCCAGCATACTTTCAATGCCCTATGCAATTTTAGCAGGCTCACTACCACTTGCAAAAATGGGCATTTATATGGGGTTATTTAATTTTTTTATTACTATGCCACAAATTGTAAATGGAATAATTGGTGGCCCTATTATTAAAAGGTTTTTTGATTCACAGGCAATTTTTGCACTTATTATTGCAGGTGTAAGCTTATTAATTGCATCAATATCAGTAATTTTTGTCGATGACAAAAAAGATTAGATTATAATTTTGTTCAGTAGAAAAATCAAAAAAACCAACCTTCAATTTGATTTGCTAAAAAGAATAAACTGACTATTAAGCCATAAAAGTTAAGGAAATGATTAAAGCATGTATTTTTGATCTTGACGGCGTTATTGTTGATACTGCAAAATATCATTACATAGCCTGGAAAGAGATTGCCAATGAACTGGGATTTGAATTTTCTGAAACCCACAATGAAAAATTAAAGGGGGTGAGCCGCATGAAATCATTGGATATCATGCTCGCTGTTGGCGGAATTAACTTAAACCGGGAACAAAAGGAGGCTTTGGCTGCAAAAAAAAACGAAATCTACCTTAAGTATATTCTTAATATGGGCAGTGAGGAAATACTTCCGGGTGCTATGGAACTTCTGTTGGAATTGAGAAAAAAAGGGATATCCACCGCCTTGGGCTCAGCCAGTAAAAATGCAGTAACTATACTTGAAAAACTTAAATTAACAGACCTTTTTGATGCAATTATTGATGGCAATAAAACAACAAAAGCAAAGCCCGATCCCGAGGTTTTTTTAAAGGCTGCCAGTGAGTTAAAAGTGAACCCAAATGATTGTATTGTTTTTGAAGATGCTCCCGCAGGTGTAGAAGCCGCCCTGGCCGCCGGTATGAAATGTATTGGAATAGGTTCAATTGAGAACCTGCCAAATGCCCATATGGTAGTTGGCGGATTAAATCAAATTAAATTAGAAACACTTTCAAAACTCCAATAATAAAAAAAAGACCGATGAGACAGTATCTAAAGAACGATGAATGGAGAATAATTGAAGAAGGCTTTAATCCTGAATATCAAAAGGCATCAGAAAGTATTTTCAGCCTTGGAAACGGCAAAATGGGGCAACGCGCCAACTTCGAAGAAAAATATAGTGGCGATACTTTACAAGGTAGCTATATAGCCGGAGTTTATTACCCTGACAAAACCAAAGTTGGCTGGTGGAAAAATGGTTATCCCGAATATTTTGCAAAAGTTCTTAATTCACCTAACTGGATAGGAATTGACATTGAAATTGACGACGAAACCCTTGATTTGCATAAAGTAAAAACCGATGAATTTGTTCGTATTTTGGACATGAAAAAGGGCCTGCTTTCACGAAGTTTTGTAGCTACTCTTAATAATGGCCGCAAAATAAAAGTTGATGTTCAAAGGTTTCTAAGCATGACAGAGCCGGAAACAGGATTAATAAGGTATTCGGTTACACCAATTGGTTTTTCCGGTAAACTGGCTTTTACTCCTTATATAAATGGAAATGTTAAAAATGAAGATTCCAATTATGATGAAAATTTCTGGAATATTCTTGAAACAAGTTCATCTGAAGGTGAAGCCGCTCTTTTATCACAAACCCGAAAACTCGACTTTAAGGTGGCATTTGCCATGACCTGGAGTTTGAACGTAAAAAACTACGTTATTAGCGCCTCCCACAACCAAAATTATTGCGATAACCGTATAGATATTAATGTAAATAGTGACCAAACCATTATACTTGATAAATTTGTTGGTATTTGCAGTTCTATAAATCATCAACCTGAAAGTCTTGTTTCTAAGGCTCAGCAAAAGGCTCTTCAGGCTAAAACTGACGGTTACGATAAAATGTTAACAGCCCATGCAGCCCATTGGGAAACAATTTGGGAACATAGTGATATTAAAATTAAGGGTGATGTGGCTGCCCAACAAGGAATCAGGTTTAATATTTTTCAGTTAAACCAAACCTATACAGGTGAAGATGAAAGACTAAACGTTGGGCCTAAAGGGTTTACGGGCGAAAAATATGGTGGTACCACATACTGGGATACAGAAGCATATTGCATACCCTTTTTTATTGCAACCGCCCCACAGCATGTAACACGCAACCTTTTGATTTATCGTTATAAGCATCTTCAGAAAGCAATTGAAAATGCCGAGAAACTGGGATTCTCAAACGGAGCGGCACTATATCCAATGGTTACCATAAACGGCGAAGAGTGCCACAATGAATGGGAAATCACCTTTGAAGAAATTCACCGGAACGGGGCAATAGCCTTTGCCATTCACAATTACATAAGACATACAGGCGATGAAAAATATCTGGAAGAATACGGCCTTGAAGTATTAATTGGTATAGCACGTTTTTGGGCTCAGCGGGCAACTTTTTCTCAAAACAAAAATAAATATGTAATTCTTGGGGTGACCGGCCCAAACGAGTACGAAAACAACATCAACAATAACTGGTACACAAACCGTATTGCTGTATGGTGTTTAAAATTTGCTTCCGAAGCCTTACAAAAGGTTGAACAAATGAACCCTTTACGCTTTAATGCCATTATCGAAAAAACATCGTTTCAAAAAGAAAAAGAAGTTGCCAAATGGTCGGAAATTATTGAAAAGATGTACTTTCCTTTCAATAGCGAACTGGGCATTTTTATGCAACAGGATGGCTACATGGATAAAGAGCAGATTATGGCTGCCGATTTACCAAAGTCGGTCCGCCCAATTAACCAAAAATGGTCGTGGGACAGAATTTTACGTTCATGTTTCATTAAACAGGCCGATACTCTTCAGGGAATATATCTTTTCGAAGATGAGTACGATACTGACACGATAAGAAGACACTTTGATTTTTATGAACCCCGCACAGTTCATGAATCATCATTATCACCTTGTGTTCATGCTATTCTTGCCGCCCGGATCGGAAGATTATCAAAAGCTTATGAATTATATCTGCGCACCAGCAGGTTAGACCTTGATGATTATAACAATGAAGTTCATGAAGGACTCCATATTACCAGTATGGCCGGCACCTGGATGTCGATTGTAGAAGGTTTTGGAGGTAAAAGGGTATATAACGGCGAACTTCATTTTAATCCAATTATTCCCGAAAACTGGGACGAATACGCATTTAGGGTTACATTTAAAGGAAATTATCTTGAGATAAAAATTTCGCAAAAACAAATTGAAATCCTGTCTCATGCAAACCAGGCCGTTTCATTGTTTATTTATAATGAAATGTTAACCCTTAAACCCGGAGCAAAAAAAACCGTTTCTTTAAAACCCAACTACTATGCGCAAAATAATTAAAAAGTTAACATTTTTGATCCCTGCCTTATTTATAAACTTATATAGTATTATGGGAGCTAAACCAATATCATTGGACCGCATTGAACCATCATCATGGTGGATTGGATTTGAAAACCCTGTTGTTCAGGTAATGATTTATGGAAATAAAATCTCAGCCACCCGGCCTGAAATAAACTACCCGGGTGTAACAATCAAAAGCATATTGGCTGTCGAAAACCCTAATTATCTTTTCCTTGACCTGGTTATTGATAAAAATGCCAAACCGGGAGTAATTGAAATTCTTTTCAAACAATCAGGAAAAATAAAGGCAAAAACAAATTTTGAGTTACTTGAAAGGTACAAGGACTCAGCCAAAAGGGAGGGTTTTAACCAAACTGATGCCATTTATTTAATAATGCCCGACAGGTTTGCCAATGGGGACCCAAATAATGATATGATACCGGGCATGAAAGAAAAACCTGACCGAAATGAACCCTACGGTCGCCATGGCGGCGACCTTGCCGGCATAAGAAAAAACCTGGACTACATTAAGGATTTGGGATTTTCGGCCATCTGGCTTAACCCTGTTTTGGAAAACGACCAACCACAAGCATCTTACCATGGTTATGCTATAACTGATTTTTATAAAATTGACCGTCGGCTGGGTACAAACAAGGAGTTTAAAGAGTTGGTAAATGAATGCCGTTCAAAAAACATTAAAATGATTATGGATATGGTTTTTAACCATTGTGGCAGCGAACACTGGTGGATGAAGGATTTACCTGCCAAAGACTGGATTCATCAATACCCCGGGTTTACACGTTCAAATTACCGGCTTAGCACTGTTTCTGATCCTTATGCTTCAAAAGCTGATTTGGATTTAACCACTAAAGGTTGGTTTGATACCACAATGCCTGACATGAACCTGCAAAATAACCTTGTTTTAAACTATCTTATTCAAAACAGTATTTGGTGGATTGAATTTGCAGGTCTCCAGGGAATCAGGATGGATACTTATCCATATCCCGACAAAACAGCCATGGCAAAATGGGTTACCAGGATTATGCTTGAATATCCAAAATTCAACATTGTTGGAGAATCATGGATTTCTAACACTGCTAAACTCGCCTATTGGCAAAAGGATTTTCCAAACAGTGACGGGTATAACTCAAATCTCAAAACCCTGATGGATTTCCCTTTGGCTGATGCTATGGCCAAGGCATTTAATGAGGATGAAGGATGGAGCAGCGGGCTTATCCGGTTGTACGATGTTCTTGCAGACGACCATTTATACAGATACCCAATGGATTTGGTAATATTTGCTGAAAACCACGACCTTGGACGAATGTTCCATTTTTACAATAATGATGTAAAAAAAATGAAGCTGGCAATAGCATTCCTGGCAACTGTAAGAGGTATCCCGCAATGGTATTATGGAAGCGAAATTTTAATGGATGGAAATGGGTACAAAAGTCATGCAGATATCCGTAAAGACTTTCCGGGCGGATGGCCTGGTGATAAGGTCAATGCTTTTACCGAAAAAGGTAGGACGCAAACACAGAATGAAGTTTTCAACTACCTTAAAACCTTATTGAATTATCGTCTCAAAAGTCACGTTTTACATCACGGAAAAACCTTACATTTTATTCCGCAGGATGGAGTTTATGTATATTTCAGGTATATTGATAATAATGCGGTTATGGTTTTGCTAAACAATAACGATGATGATTATAAAAAAGTGGATTTATTGAGATTTTCAGAAATTCTGTCAGGATTCTCAACAGGGACCGATATCGTAAGCGGACAAAAATTAAACAATCTCAAAACAATAAAAATCCCTGCCAAATCAGCCTTAGTTATTGAGCTTAAATAAACCTAAATCGCCATGTTTAAATTCAGGATTTCAAGTTCGGTTTTGGCCTTTCTATTGCTTTTAGTTTCCCTTTCCGGAATTGGACAAAACGTTGAAAACAACTGCCATCTTGTAAACTATAAGCAATATGACAAATCAATAATATTAAATACAAACCAGGGGATAATTAAACTTTCAACCTGGTCGGCTAATTCATTTAATATATCATTTTTTACCGATTCGCTTATCACGCAACACAGTGATGCTGTCATCGCAAATCAATTATCTTTCCCAATGCTGCTTGTTGATATGAATGATAAACTAAGCATCAGAATGGGGGCATCAACAATTTCAATAAATAAAAACCCGTTAACAATTGATTTCCCTTCAGGTAAAGATAATTCTGAAATGGTTAAAATTTCAGGACCCTTTAAAACTGAAAACGGATCGGGTATTTCAATTCTGTTGGATGGTGATGAAAAAATAACAGGTGGTGGAGCCAGGGCAATTCAAATGAACAGAAGGGGTTACAGGCTCAGACTCCAAAATGAGCCCCACTGGGGATATTCGTGGGGCGAGGAAAACCTGAACTATTCAGTGCCACTCTTTACATCCAACAGGAAATATATGGTGCTTTTTGATTCGCCACAAAGGGCCGAAGCCGATATTGGAAGCACGCAACCGGATATTTTTCGTCTTCAGTCAAATGAAAGTTATTTCTCATTGTTTATTTTTTCGGGCAACGACTACAAACAATTACTTAATGAATATACCAGTATAACAGGTACCCAGCCACTTCCGCCACGTTGGGCATTTGGTAATCTGCAAAGCCGTTTTGGGTATAAATCGCAACAACAAACCATTAACGTAGCTGATTCAATGATTATGGCAGGTTATCCCCTTGATGCCATGATAATTGACCTTTATTGGTTCGGAAAGGGTTTGGGCGATTTCAGAATGGGTAATTTAACCTGGGAAAATGATAATTGGCCTGATCCTGCAGGGATGATAAATTATTTAAAAAGCAAAGGTGTTAAAACAATTTTAATAACAGAACCATTTATCCTCACAAATTCAAATAACTATTCACAAGGGGCCGAAAAAGGTTTGTTTGGGAAAAACAGCAAAGGGAAACCCTTCATCATTGATGATTTTTGGTTTGGGCCTGCTTCTTTAATCGATATGTTTAACCCTAATGCAGTAAAATGGTTTTGGGATAAACACATTCCGTTAATTAACCAGGGTATTGCAGGTTGGTGGGGCGATTTGGGCGAACCTGAAAAACACCCCTCCGGCATTATTTACCAACAAGGTACTTCTGACAAGATCCATAATATTTATGGCCATTACTGGAGTAAAATGCTATTTGAATTTTATAAATCTTATTATCCCGATGAAAGGTTGTTTTTTCTAAATCGTGCAGGCTACGCCGGAAGTCAGAGATATTCTGTATTCCCCTGGTCGGGTGATGTTTCACGCTCGTGGGAAGGGTTTAAGGCTCAATTGCCAATTATGCTCGGCATGTCACTATGCGGAATACCTTATATGCATAGCGATCTGGGTGGTTTTGCAGGTGGCAAAATGGATGAAGAACTTTTTACCCGTTGGATGCAGTTTGGTGTTTTTACTCCTGTATTCAGGCCACATGGCGAAACCTACCCAAGCGAACCAATTTATTACAGCAGTCATTACCAAAAAATTATACTTGAAACTATTAAACTCCGGTATAGGTTCATTCCCTATAATTACACATTGGCCTGGCAACAAACAACAAACGGTGTGCCTCTGGCCCGACCCATGCTGTATGAACATCCAAATGAAAATAATGCATTTGATATTTTTGAAACTTATTACTGGGGAAATAATATTATAGTTGCACCTGTATTTGAGCCTTCAATTACCTCAAAAAATGTTTGGATACCTGAAGGAACCTGGATTAATTTTTTTACAAACCAACCCTTTGAAGGTAACAAAATAATCAATGTGCCTGTAACATTAAATGAAATTCCACTTTTTGTAAAAACAGGTAGTTTTATACCCCTGGCAAGCAGTTGTAAATCAACTGACTTTTATTCAACAGATACCCTATATGTTAATTATTATCATCATAACACCATTTTTAACGGTAAAGGAGTAATGTTTAATGATGATGGTAAAGACCCAAAATCTGTTACTGATGAAAAATATGAATTACTTCATTTTTCGTCTACCTGGAATGGTAAAAAACTAATAATTGATTTTGCACATGAAAAAAACAATTTTGGCTTTTCACCTGCCGTTAGGAATATTGTTCTGGAAATAAAAAACCTTAGCACCCAACCCGCAAAAGTAAAACTTGACAGGAAAAATATTCCTTTTAATTTCAATTCTAAAACCAGTACACTAACAGTTCCTTTTAATTGGAACATGACACCTGCAAGAATAATTATTAACCTTTAATGAAAAAGCAATGCATTTAAAAAAAATTTCAATATGGATTATTGTTTTATCAGCTATAATTTCATCGTGCAATAACAAACCCAAACAGGCACAATATACATCTGATAAATTAATTAGTAGCAGTCCCGTTCCTGAATGGAGCAATAATGCAGTAATTTATGAGGTAAATGTGCGCCAGTTTACCAAAGAAGGTACTTTCAATGCCTTTACCGAACATTTACCTCGTTTAAAAGATCTGGGAGTAGATATCCTCTGGTTAATGCCAATTCACCCAATTGGGCTTAAAAACCGTAAAGGCAATCTTGGGTCTTATTATTCAATTCAAAACTATAAAGAAATAAATCCTGAATTCGGAACAATTGATGATTTTAAAAAATTGGTGCATAAAGCCCATAATCTTGGGATGAAGGTAATTTTAGATTGGGTTGCCAACCATACAGCCTGGGACCATGACTGGATTACACAAAATCCCCATTGGTATTCTAAGGATTCTCTTGGAAATATGGTTTCACCATATGACTGGACAGATGTTGCCCAGCTAGATTATGCAAATCAGGAACTCCGCACGGCCATGATTGATGCCCTTGAGTTTTGGGTAAGGGAAACAGGTGTTGATGGCTACAGATGTGACGTTGCCGGAATGGTACCAGTAAATTTTTGGGAAGACGCACGAAAAGCTCTGGAAAAAATTAAACCTGTTTACATGCTTGCCGAGGATGAAGGAGTTACCGAATTACTGGTTAACGCTTTCAATTCAAATTACGGATGGTCGTTACATCACATTATGAACCATGTGGCACAGGGAAAAATGAATGTTACTGAAATGAAGAAATATTTTCATAAAACCGATTCAATATACCCTGTTGGCTCTTATCCAATGCATTTCACATCAAATCATGATGAAAACAGTTGGAACGGAACGGAATTTGAGAGAATGGGGAATGCAGCTAAAACGTTCGCTGTACTTTCTTTTGTGATCGAAGGAATACCATTAATTTACACTGGCCAGGAATCGGCATTGGATAAAAAACTAAGTTTTTTTGAAAAAGATTTGGTCGCCTGGGATAATTATTCATTAACACCATTTTACAAATCCCTAACACAACTTAAAAAAGAAAACAAAGCTTTATGGAATGGCCCAGCCGGTGGAAAAATGAAAATTATCGATACAACATCAAATGAACAAATATTGTTTTTTTCAAGAACAAAAGATAATAATACCGTTTACGCTATATTTAACCTTTCACCAACATCGGCATCACTAATAGCCCAAACAGAAATACACGGTGAGCTTACCGAATACTTTACCAACAGGGAAATTTCATTCCCATTTAATGGTTTTCTATTACAGCCGTGGGAATACCTTGTATTTTCCGTCAATAACAATTGATACTGAGTTTATTAAGGCAACATTTTACGCATTACCCTTTAGTATACTAAGATGTTGGTTTGATTTAAATTTCTGAAAAATATTAATGGATTATTTAATCAAAAGTTTATTAAATTTCACCACAATCCGATAAAAAGTTGTTTTGTCCCTAACGGGACAAAAGTTCAATTCTCAATTAAGTGTTTTACCGATGTTTAGTCCCTAACGGTACTGTGCCGTCAGGTACAGAATATCGGTAAAGATGAATCGACCCCAATTTTTTAGTGTCCTGTAGGGACACCGCAATTAGTTGGCATTACAGCATCTTATCGAAAAATTTATCGGACATTAGTGATTAAATTTAAAAAAATGCTCTTTTTTTACTTAAATAAAACAACCCTAATGGTTTAGACGTTACACAGAAAAATATTTTAAGATGTTATGTTTGAGCCGGATTATTTCATTGCTAATTGTTATTTTTCAGAAATTTAAATCAAATATTTACTAATCATAAAACTTTTCTTTCAATTTATAACCGGGAAATAATTATATTTAACGCCCTTTTACCTGTTAAAGGCTTGGTTTTGCTTCATTAAGGTGCAAAAAAGCAATTCAATACTTATTTTGATGAGGAAATCACTACTTGTTTTTGCTTATTGGCTGATTATAACAGTCATTCCGTTAAAAGCTCAGCTAAGGGCAACAGGTACTTATTGCTGGCCTCAAAACTGGTGGATTGGAATGGAAAACAACAAACTATTGTTGTTGATCCACGGTACTGATATGTCATTAAATACAGCTAGTATTTCCTATCCGGGAGTTAAGGTAATCAAACAGTTTCCAGGCGAAAATAGCTCCTATTTATTTGTAGAAATAGAAATATCAAACCAGGCCAGTATTGGAAATGTACCGATAATTTTAACAAGGAACAACCGGAATATTCCGGGTCCGGTTATTTCCCTTAGCCGAAGAAAATCGCCGGTTAACACGCCTGTTATTAAGGGTAATGATGCCATTTACCAAATTGTACCCGATAGATTTGTAAACGGTAACCCATCGAATGATAATGCCACCGGCTTTTTTGAAAGGTCAGACCGTATGAACCCTTCAGGTGTACATGGCGGTGATTTAAAGGGGGTTATTAACGCCATTGATTATATAGATAAGTTAGGTTTTTCGGTAATCGAGCTCACGCCATTATATGAATCAAACCAGTTGGTATTATCATATGAAAAATTTTCACCAACAAATCATTACAATATCGATCCGCGGTTAGGTAACACCGAAGAATTAAAATCACTTGTTACAGGTTATCAGGAAAAAGGAATAAAAGTAATACTTACACAGGTATTGCACAAATTGGGTAACCAGCATATTCATGCCCTAAAACCACCTCTAAACGATTGGATTCATCAAAGAACTTCGCTTCAAACCCCTGTAAGCAACCCAATTGTTTTTGCCGACCAATATGCCGGAAAAGAAGATATTGATAGACACACCAGGGTTTGGGAAGCTTTTGACGCACCGGTACTTAATCAGGATTCGGAATATGTTCGCCGTTACCTAATACAAAATGTAATTTGGTGGATTGAAACTTCCGGGGTTAATGGAATTCGAATCGAAAAAACCCATCTTAACTCACCTAAATTATTAAGTGAATTAGTTGTATCGGTTAAAAAAGATTATCCTCAAATCAATATAATAGCAGCTCCGCTTACCGACATGGTTGCTCACAACCAGTTCTGGAAAAACGGAACTGCCACAGACAAACCAATGTTTACCCATGTAACTGATTTGCCTTTACGCTACGCAATGATGGATGCCTTTGCAGAGTACCAAAAACCAAACGATGCATTGTTTCAAATTTACAGGGTGGTTGCATCTGATCTTTTATATGACGACCCTGCAAATCAGCTAATTGTAACCGGGGATGGACATGATCTTACAAGGATATTTACACTTGCCGAAAAAGACCCTGCTATTTTTAGGATGTATATGGGATTTGTCCTTACCGTTCGCGGCATCCCTTCTTTTTTATATGGAAGCGAACTTCAGATGGACGGACTTGCTCTTGAAGGATCGGGATTTGTTAGGGGCGACTTCCCTGGTGGTTGGAGCAACGATAAAGTCACAGCCTTCAATCAAAATACCCTATCAATAAGGCAGCGCGAAGCATTAAGATTTATTACAACACTTCTCAAATACAGAAAAAACAATCCTGGGTTGTTTAATGGAAAAACAATACAGTACGAACCCCGTGATGAAATTTATGCATACTTCAGATGTTCAAACAACAAAAAACTTCTGGTAATTATTAATAATAACCCCGATGTTCCGAGGCGACTTGAATCAAATCGCTTCTATGCTACTGCCGATAGGGTTGAACAAGTAATTAATGTAATTTCCGGTGAAATCTCCTCAGGATTAGGCAACCTTATATTAAACCCCAAAAGCATTCTGATTCTTGAACTAACATTTGCCAAATAAATTGTATCTATGGAAAGAATACCTTCCATCCCATTTTATAAATATTATAAATAACCAAAATTCACCGGTTACAGTAATACCAATAATGGTTTTACCAATTAGTAACTCCAATCAACATTTCAGTGAACCATATATACACTTATTTGTTTTTTCTACCCAAAAAGGTTATTTCACCAAATAGAAAATAAGTTACATCATTTATCTGATTTTATTATTTACTTAACCTATATGTCGTTGCTAAAATCTGGGATTTGTTCCACAATCTGAAAACGTTGAAAACAACTATATAAAAAAACCGCCTGGATTTTTTGTTGCAGTAAGTTTTCAATTATTGTTTAAATACAAAAGTGAGTATAATCCAATGTTTTGTAATTTAAAGAAAAGGCCTTATTTATTTATGTTAAATGTTAACATGAAGTAACTGAGTACAATTACTGGTTAATTATTTAACTTTGATACAATACACTTTTGTATCAAATCATTGAAATTTACAATTAAACGTTAATATAATTCTCAGATATGAATTACGATTTGCTTATAATTGGCAGTGGCCCTGGTGGGTATGTTGCCGCTATCAGAGCATCCCAACTTGGCTTAAAAACAGGCATAATTGAAAGAGCTGAATTGGGGGGTGTTTGTCTTAACTGGGGTTGCATTCCAACAAAAGCTTTGCTAAAGAGTGCCCAGGTTTTTGAATATATTTCTCATTGCGAAGATTACGGGATTAAGCTGTCGGGTAGTGCAGAGCCTGATTTTTCCTCAATGGTTAAACGCAGTCGTTCCGTGGCTGACGGAATGAGCAAAGGCATTCATTTCCTGATGAAAAAAAATAAAATCGACGTAATTGAAGGTGATGCCAAAATTACTTCTGACAAAAAAATATCAGTTAAAAAAAGTGATGATACCAGTGCTATTTTTGAAGCTAAGCATATTATACTGTCAACAGGGGCCAGAAGCCGCCAATTACCAAACCTGCCACAGGACGGAGAAAAAATTATCGGGTACCGAAAAGCTTTAACCCTTGATAAAAAACCCGAATCAATGGTTGTGGTTGGTTCCGGGGCAATTGGCAGCGAATTTGCATATTTCTACAATGCAATTGGAACTAAAGTTACTCTTGTTGAATATCTGGACAACATTGTCCCTCTTGAAGATGAAGAAGTTTCGAAACAATTGGCACGCTCCTTTAAGAAAGCAGGAATTGATGTGATGGTAAGTTCCGAAGTACTATCGGTCAACACCTCAGGTAAAAAAACAAAAGTAACAATTAAAACAAAAAAGGGAGAAGTAACCATCGAAGCAGATGTTGTTTTGTCGGCAGCAGGAATAACACCAAACATTGACGGAATTGGTTTGGAAAATGCTGGTGTGGAAATTGAAAATGGCCGGATTAAAATTGATGAATTCTATAATACTTCAGTTAAAGGGATTTATGCAATTGGTGATATTGTTCCCGGGCAGGCACTGGCTCATGTGGCTTCAGCTGAAGGGATAATTTGTGTTGAAAAAATCGCCGGGCTGGATCCCGACCCTCTGGATTATGGAAATATTCCCGCCTGTACTTATACCAACCCCGAAGTAGCATCGGTAGGATTAACCGAAAAGCAAGCCAAAGAAGCCGGATACGAACTTAAAATCGGAAAATTCCCCTTCTCTGCATCAGGAAAAGCAAGTGCAGCAGGACAAAAAGATGGTTTTATAAAACTTATATTTGACTCAAAATACGGTGAATTACTTGGGGCTCATTTAATAGGGGCAAATGTTACCGAAATGATTGCTGAATTAGTTACCGCACGAAAACTGGAAACAACTGGTCATGAAATTATTAAATCGGTACATCCCCACCCTACAATGTCTGAAGCGATTATGGAAGCAGCTGCCGCCGCTTATGGGGAAGTTATACATATTTAACCCAAATTAATCAATAGGAGGCGAAGTATGAGCCGAACTATTTGATTTAATTGGGATAATCCCGATTTAGTGATTGTTTCAATTCCAAATCTTTGGAATTGATTACAAGCACTTTATTATCGATTACGCATTTTCTAATGCGTAAATTGCGTTTAACCCGGATAGGTAATAAAAATCTGTTAAACCAGTATTAATCAATAAAAAACCAATCGGGACAAAAGTTTCAATTCCATTTGGTTAACCACGATTTTATTTGTTAATCGTTTTTTAAAAAAGTGTTGAACAACTTTTTTCGGTTAACTTTTATTATAAACTGGTTTTGGAATTAAAATAATTAAATATGATTTTGGAATTAAAATAAACTTCATTAGTAAACGTTTTTTATTTTTGATGCAACAAAATAAAGAACAGAGTTTTTATTTTTATAAACATGAAGCAAACGGTTTTTCACCTATTACTTGCCATATCTCTTACTTCAATGCTCCTTTTACAGGGGTGTGCTTCTAAAAACCGTTTGGGTGGCGCAAAAAAAGTTTACGATGTTGGTGAGTACCATCGGGCAATTAAACTACTTCAACGTGCCTACAAAAGAGAAAATAATAAATTCCACAAAGGTGAAATTTCTTTTTACCTGGGCGAAAGTTTCAGGCTTACAAATCAACCGCGAAAAGCGGCAGCAGCTTACGGAAGAGCAATAAGGTATGGATACACCGACAGAAAATCAAAACTGTACCAGGCCCAATCGTTGTTAAAATCAGGTTCGGTTCAGGATGCCATTAAACTTTATGAAGAATATATTAATGATGTAGCCGGCGACAGACTTGCAATTAATGGATTGGCATCGGCAAGATTGAATCAATCTCCCCCGCCACCTACCCGGTATAAAGTTGAAGTGATAAAAAAACTAAACTCAAGGTTCAGCGATTATGCCCCTGTAATATCCCCCGATGACCAGTCACAACTCTTTTTCTCATCAATGAGGCAGGCCAAGAAGAAAAAAAAACTGTTAAACAGGATAACGGGTCAGGGCTCATCTGTATTGTTTTTCTCAAGACAGGATTCAAAAGGCGAGTGGCAAACACCTGAATTACTGCTTGAACCAGTAATTAACGCAACCTGGGAAGATGGCTCAATGTCTGTTGCGTCTGATGGCAAGGAGGCTTTTTTCACCCGGTGCCAGTTTGAAAATACAGGGCCTAAAGGTGCTGAAATATGGAACATTAAACGAATGGGCGGAAGATGGGGCGAGCCATCAAGAATAATGTTGGGCCCTGATAGCCTGGTATTTGCGCATCCTGCAATTTCACCAGATGGCAACACCCTTTTCTTTGTTTCCGACATGGCTGGCGGATTTGGGGGTAAGGATATCTGGAAAGTTGCAAAAACTGATGGAGAAAAATGGGGCACTCCAGTTAATCTTGGCCCTGATATAAACACCCCTGGCGACGAGTTGTTTCCATATATTAATCATGATAATACATTGTATTTTAGCTCAAATGGCTTAATAGGTTATGGAGGCCTTGATATATTTAAAGCAGTTTTTGCAGATGAAAAAAAATGGGATATAATTAATATGGGCCGACCTATAAATTCAATTTCCGACGATTTTGGAATCACTTTTTTTAAGGAGAAAGAGGCTGGTTTTTTTTCAAGTTCACGTGATAATGCCAAAGGAATTGATAATATTTATTCCTTCTCTTTCCCCGTTGTTCAGGCAGTATTATCCGGTGTTATTAATGCCGGGGCTAACCAGCCGGTGCCCGAAAACACAAATGTTAGGATGGTTGGTACAGATGGTACAAACATAAAAATTCCCATTGAAGCTGCAGGTTCTTTCAATGTTTTGCTTAAACCCAATGTTGAATATATAATACTTGTAAATGCCCCCGGGTATTTTAATTCCAGTGAAAAAATTTCAACCAGAGGTTTAACCGAAAGCAAACAATTCAATCTTAACATTAATCTCAACAGCGCCAAACGCCCATTAATATTCGAAAATATTATGTTTGAGCAGGGTAAATGGGATTTAAATGCAGTTGCAAAACAGGAACTAAACAAGGTTATTTCATTATTAAACGAAAATCCTTCAATTAAATTAAATATTTCATCATACACCGATTCCCGCGGTAATGAAACAGATAATCTTGTTCTTTCCCAAAAAAGAGCCGAAACAGTTATGCAATATTTATTTGCCCATGGAATAGCCCAACCCAGGTTGTCGGCAAAAGGATTAGGCGGATCCCATCCATTGACCGTAACATCCGAAATGGCTAAAAAATATAACTTCCTGCGTGAAAATGAACAGCTTACCGAATCCCTTATACAAAGATTAATCAGACGTGACCAGGAAACTGCACGAAACTTAAACAACAGGGTTGAGTTCACAATTCAAACCTCTCCATAAGCTGTTTAATACCTATAAAACCAATATTTGACTATCCCAAAAGATTGTTTAATTTTGCCATCCGTAATAAAACTCATTATAAGTGGTTCCCGAATCAAGATATAATC
This sequence comes from Marinilabiliaceae bacterium, assembly GCA_037439945.1. GTDB lineage: Bacteria > Bacteroidota > Bacteroidia > Bacteroidales > Marinilabiliaceae > CALEUX01. Next base: position 9,474 of record JBBIVA010000008.1, on the reverse strand, counting down.
AAAGAGGGGTTTCTGCATCAAAAGAAGATGTCCATAACGCCATAAGAAACGTAGATAAAGGTTTATTTCCTATGGCTTTTTGTAAAGTTGTACCTGATTACCTTGCAGGTGACCCTCTTTACTGCAATATAATGCATGCCGATGGTGCCGGCACAAAATCATCACTGGCATATATTTATTGGAAAGAAACGGGTGATTTAAGCGTGTGGAAAGGAATTGCCCAGGATGCCATAATTATGAACCTTGACGATTTAATATGCGTTGGGGCTACTGATAATATTTTGCTTTCATCAACCATAGGCCGAAATAAAAATTTGATCCCCGGGGATGTTGTATCGGCTATTATTAATGGTACCGAAGAAATTGTTGAGCAATTAAGGTACCTGGGTATCTCAATACATTCAACAGGCGGAGAAACAGCAGATGTTGGCGACCTGGTAAGAACAATAATAGTTGATTCTACTGTTACCTGCCGTATGAAAAGAAGTGATGTAATTTCAAATCACCGTATTGAACCTGGTGATGTAATTGTAGGTTTATCATCATATGGCCGGGCTAATTACGAAGATCAATACAATAGCGGAATGGGCAGTAACGGTTTAACATCAGCCCGCCACGATATCTTTGCAAATTACCTTGCAGCCAAATACCCCGAAAGTTTCGACCCGCAAGTTCCTGGACACCTGGTGTATTCCGGTAAATTCCTTCTAAATCAATTAATTGAAGAACTGGGTATTGATGCAGGTAAAATGGTACTTTCACCAACGCGGACTTATGCACCTGTTGTTAAAAAAATACTTGAAAACAACAGGCAAAATATACACGGAATAATTCATTGTTCAGGTGGCGCCCAAACCAAAATATTACACTTTGTAAACAACCTGCATGTTATAAAAGACAATTTATTTGATGTACCTCCCCTGTTTATGAAGATTCAGGTGGCATCTCAAACACCATGGCCTGAAATGTATAAGGTTTTCAACATGGGACATCGTCTTGAATTTTATGTAAAACCACAAATAGCTGATGAAATTATTTCAATTGCTTCCTCTTTTAATATCGAAGGAAAAATAATTGGAAGATGTGAACCGGCTGACAAGGCAAAACTCACAATAAGAAGTGGATTTGGCGAATTCTTTTATTAGGTATATAGAAAAGCGTATGCATTTAAGTGATTTAACCTGTTACATTTTTTACCTATTCTATTTTATATCTGATAATTTTTAAAAATTAAAACAAATGGCTATTAATAATTCACTTCTCGAGAAACTCGAATCAATAAGACTTCGTTTTGAGGAGATTGGACAACAAATTACCGACCCATCAGTTATTGGCGACACAAAAAGGTTTATAAAACTGAATAAGGAATATAAAGAACTGGAAGACTTGGTTGCAGTTTCTAAGGATTATAAAAATCTTGTTGAAAACATTCAAAGCGCTAAGACTATGTTAAAAGATGAAACCGACGAGGAAATGCGTGAAATGGCGAGGGAAGAACTTATTGAGATGGAAAGTCGCCTGCCTGTTATGGAAGATGAAATAAAACTATTATTGTTACCATCAGACCCACAAGACGCTAAAAATGCAGTTTTAGAAATAAGAAGCGGTACAGGAGGTGATGAAGCAGCTATTTTTGCAGGTGATTTATTCCGGATGTACACCAAATTTATTGAACGTAAAGGGTGGCGAATGGAAGTAACTAATATTTCGGAAGGCACAGCGGGTGGCTACAAGGAGGTGGTTTGCAATGTATCGGGAAATGGAGTATATGGAATACTGAAATATGAATCGGGCGTTCATCGGGTTCAAAGGGTACCTCAAACCGAAACCCAGGGCCGGGTACACACATCGGCTGCGTCTGTAGCTATCCTGCCTGAAGCTGAAGAATTTGATGTGGTACTCAGACAGGAAGATATAAGGAAGGATACATACTGTTCCTCAGGACCCGGGGGGCAATCTGTTAACACAACCTACTCGGCAATACGACTAACCCACATACCCACCGGTATTGTTGTAACCTGTCAGGATCAAAAATCGCAACTAAAAAATCTCGACAAAGCAATGATCGAACTCCGGACGCGTATCTATAACCTTGAATACCAAAAATATCTGGATGATATTGCCTCAAAAAGAAAAACAATGGTATCAACAGGCGACCGTTCTGCAAAAATACGTACATATAACTATCCACAGGGAAGAGTTACTGACCACCGCATAAATTATACCATGTATAACCTCCCAGTGGTTTTAGATGGTGATTTACAAGGCCTTATAGATAAATTACAAATGGAAGAAAACGCTGAAAGACTTAAAGAAAGTGAAATGTAAAAAAAGATTTCATCTTATATTGATTTGATGATAAACATTTAATACCTTTTATCACAGTTTGTTTTAAAGGGTGTTTTATTTACAATAACACAAACTTTAGAAATAAAAAATTTGGCATCATCTTTATTAAAATCTAAATATTTAAAAATGACATCATCCGAACTTTTTTCCCAAATTAAAGCTAAAAAAAGCTTTTTATGCGTGGGTTTAGATACCGACATTCAAAAAATACCAAGATTTTTATTAGATACCTCAGATCCGGTTTTTGCTTTCAACAAAGAAATAATTGATGCAACCCATAAATTAACAATCGCCTACAAACCAAACCTTGCCTTTTATGAGAGTCTTGGTGTTAACGGATGGAATAGCCTTGAGAAAACAGTAAACTATATAAGATACAACTACCCCGGTATTTTTATAATTGCCGATGCCAAACGGGGAGATATAGGCAATACATCAAATTTATATGCCAGGGCTTTCTTCGATTCCATGGATTTTGATGCAGTTACTGTTGCTCCATATATGGGCGAAGATTCGGTAAAACCTTTTCTTACATACGTTGATAAATGGGTTATATTATTAGCCCTTACATCAAATAAAGGAGCAGATGATTTTCAATATATGGTTCAAAACAATGAACGTTTGTTTGAAAAAGTACTCCGACAATCATCAACCTGGGGAACCTCTGAAAATATGATGTATGTAGTTGGGGCAACAAGGGCAGAAATGATATCTGATATCAGAAAAATTGTTCCCAATCATTTTTTGCTTGTACCAGGTGTTGGGGCACAGGGTGGTAGCCTGGCTGAGGTTGCTAAAAATGGTATGAATAGCCAATGTGGTTTGCTGGTTAACTCATCACGCCAAATAATTTATGCAGGTACCGAAAAGGATTTTGCTTCAAAAGCACACGATGCTGCTGTTGAAATAAAAAACGAAATGTCGGAGCTGCTGGATAAGTACCTCTAAACTTTACTTGCTTTTTTTAAACGATTTTCACTATTTTAGTGAAAACTTTAACCCATGTCAGAGGAATTATTGCAATACCTTTGGAAATACCGTTTATATAAACCTGAAATATATAAAACCTGTGATGGACAGGTTGTGGAAATTATCAATCCCGGAGTCCATAATTTCGATTCCGGTCCCGATTTCTTTAATGCCAAAATCAAAATTGGAGGAACCCTTTGGGCCGGTAACGTGGAAATTCACAATAAATCTTCTGATTGGAACAAACATGGCCATAATTTGAACAAATCCTACGACAACGTAATCTTACATGTTGTTACCATAAACGATGAACCCACATTTAACTCATCAAAAATTAAAGTCCCTGTGTGGCAAATGCCCCTGGAACCTTCCTATATCAATAATTACCAATCACTTATTGCCAATAAAGAAATTCCCTGTGGAAAATCATTATCCCAAATTAATCAATTTGAGATTTCAAATTGGATTGAAAGGATGACAATTGAAAAACTTGAAATTAGGGTTGATTTGATACGCCAAATGCTGAATCAGTATAAAAACAACTGGGACGAAGTGTTCTATATTTTATTGGTTCGTAACTTTGGATTTGGAACAAATAGCCAACCCTTTGAACAACTTGCCAAATTAACCCCATGGAAAATAATTACGAAAACTAATAAAAATCTTTATAACCTTGAGGCACTTTTTCTTGGACAGGCGGGGTTTCTTTCAAAAAAAGATTTTTTAGATGAACACATAAAGAACCTCCAAACGGAGTATGAGTTTATGTCAAAAAAATATAATATAACAGGAGTTTCTTCCCATCATTGGAAATTTTTAAGGCTTCGTCCTTCAAATTTCCCAACCTTAAGGTTGGCGCAATTGTCTAACTTATTTTTTTTGAATAAAATACCATTTGCAAATATCCTTGATTGTCAAACTATTGATGAGTTAATAAATTTGCTAAATGTTAAAGCCTCTTCTTACTGGGACACCCATTACCGGCCTAATGTGGAGTCGCCATATCAGCCAAAACAGATAGGAAAAACATCATCTGAGCTAATTATTATTAATACAATAGCCCCATTATTATTTGCATTTGGAAAAATTCGTGATAATAATATTTATTGCCAAAATGCATTACAGTTCCTTGAAGCATTAAAACCTGAAAAGAACAAAATTATTTCGGGCTGGTCAAAATTTGGAATTACCGTTTTAAATGCCTTCCAAACACAAGGCCTTCTGCATTTAAATAAAAACTTTTGCCTTCATTATAAATGCATTCATTGCAGAATTGGGCACCTTGTTATTTCAAAAACGAATTCATAATAATAATTAGTTATTAAGTCCTTTTATAGTTTCAATTATAACAACTCCATTCGCTCCCCTGCTACCATAAATTGCTGAAGCTCCATCCTTTAAAACATTAATTGATTTAACCTGGCATGGACTTAACTGGGACAAAGTACTTACAACCAACCCGTCAACCACATATAATGCACAACTGGAAGAATTAAATGAATTAATTCCCCTGATAATTACCTCCGGGTCACTTCCAGAACCCATAATTTGCACTCCAGGGAAGCGCCCTCTGATTAACTCATAAATATTGGTGTATTTACAGAAATTCTCATTTGTATTATCCATATAAGATGTAGCACTTGTCATTTGAGCCTCACTCATATAACCATATCCTACAGCAATTTCCTTATTACTGGGTGTTGGAATAAAATCAAGTTTAACATTTACTGAATCTTTTGTTGTTGGCTTTATTTTCCGCCTTAATGTTTTAAAAACCTTTCCCTTAAATACCAATACATCTTTATCATAACAAACTATAAAATATTCACCCACGGTATCGGTTTTAACATGGCTTTTTGATTTTTTTGCCATAACAGTTATATTGGCTACCCTCAAATCATTTAAAGTTGTTACTTTGCCGGAAACTACTTTACTCTGACCATAAACAGCCAATGAAAAAAAAGTTAACCCAATTACAAAAATTGTAACCTTTTTGTTAACCCAAATTCTTTGAAAAATTTTATTTTTCAACATTTCCATTTTTATATTTAACTTTCAAATAAAACCATTTATTTAAACTAAAATACAAACAAAATATTTATAAATCACAACTATTTTCATTTTTACATCGTTTAAGATACTTTGTTTTATATGGAAAACAAATGATATTTGTTACTGCAAACCATAAACCTTTATGCCTGTTTTACTGTTTTTTATCTACTTATAAAACTGGATTTTATTAATAATTATATGAAATTCCCTAAAAAAACTATTTTTTGGTTCGTTTTTTGAAAAGTTAAAAAAAGTAAACCATTAAAAGTTTTTTTACAAAAAAACCAACCGATAAACAAAATATATTTACAATTCAGATAATAAATTAAATATAAAAATAAAACGGGCATGATACGTTTAACAAAAACCCGGATGATTGTTCATCATGCGAATTGCTTCCGGACTTAATTTTAAAATTATTTACTGATGAAAATGAAACTTTTACTTGGAATAGGACTGCTTTTAAGCCTTTCATTAGGATTTGGCAGTTGTAAATCAAAAAAAACAGTTGCTGCCAAAACTGCAACCAATAGTGAAATTGGAACTATTTTGGAAAACATGCCTTGTGAAAATGATGGCCGTTCAGATAAGAATTATTTTCGGGCAAGTTCTATGTCAACCAGCTCTGACCTGCAACTTTCAAAAGAAAAAGCTCTTTTGCTGGCCAAACAAAGATTGGTAACTTTAATTAATTCAAACACAAAATCGGTTACCGATCGCTACGTAAATGAAAGAGAAATTGGCAATGCTGCTGAATTTGAACAAAAATTTGAGAACCTAACACGCGAAGTTGCAGATGAAACTCTGAATAATATAGTTGTAACTTGTGAAAAATCAAGCGTTTTAGCCAACAGACAATACAGGTCTTTTATTGCCATACAGGTTTCAAAAGAAGATATTATTAATGGTTTTTCTAGAAAAGTATCAAAAGACAATAAGCTTCAATTGGATTACGACAAAAAGAAATTCGAAGAAATTTTCAACCAGGAAATGGAAAAAATGGCTAATGAAAGATAGTATTAGCTATTATTAAACAGGTTAAACAAAGAAAAACTTGCCTAAACTAAATAAGGCAGGTTTTTTTATTTAATTTCTGATAATTTCATTTTTAAAGCTTTGTACGCCAATAATTAAAAAAAATAAAAAACAATTGCTTTATTTAGGAAAAGAACCTATCTTTGCGGCTCAAATTTATTAGACACAATTTGTTATGTATTTGAACACAGAAGTAAAAAAGGAAATCTTTGCTAAGTACGGGAAGTCTAATACTGATACTGGTTCGCCTGAGAGCCAGATTGCATTATTTTCACACCGTATTCTGCATTTGACTGAACATCTCAAGTCAAACAAAAAAGATTATAGTACAGAACATTCGTTGGTTAAAATGGTAGGAAAACGCCGCAGATTGTTAGATTACCTAAAAGCCAAGGATATTGAAAGGTACAGGGCAATTATTAAGGAGCTTGGTATCCGTAAGTAATCCTGTTAAAGTTTTAATTAAAGGCAATTCTCAGCGAGGGTTGCCTTTTCTGCTTAAAATACACTAACTCATTATTCTACTTGGAATTATTCAACCATTGTGCATTATTTGATGGGATATTATCTATATTTGAAGAGACATTTAATAGAAAAAAAATATGATTAAGCCAATTGAAAAAGTTATTGACCTTGGCGATGGAAGGTCAATAGTTATTGAAACCGGAAAATTAGCAAAACAAGCCGATGGTTCGGTGGTTGTGCGAATGGGCAATACATACTTGTTAGCTACTGTTGTTGCAGCCCAGGATGCCAAACCGGGAACAGATTTTATGCCATTATCCGTTGAATATAAAGAAAAATTTTCAGCAGCCGGAAGATTTCCCGGGGGTTTTCAAAAAAGAGAAGGAAAAGCTTCCGATTATGAAATTCTTGTTTCCCGACTGGTTGACAGAACTCTGCGCCCTCTTTTCCCTGATGATTTTCATGCTGAAACATTTGTTAATATATCACTCATTTCTGGAGATAAAGAAAGTACACCCGATGCATTGGCCGGATTGGCAGCATCAGCAGCTCTTGCTGTTTCAGACATACCTTTTAACGGGCCAATTTCTGAAGTTCGTGTGGCCCGCATCAATGGCCGGCTTGTTATTAACCCACCTGCATCTGAAATAAAAAATGCCGACCTTGATATTATGGTTGGGGCCTCATTTGACAACATTATGATGGTTGAGGGGGAAATGAAAGAAGTTTCTGAAGCAGAACTTCTTGAAGCTATGAAAGTTGCTCATGATGCCATAAAAATTCAATGTAAAGCTCAAATGGAGCTGACACAAATGGTAGGCAAAACAAAAAAACGTGAATACTGCCACGAAACAAATGATGAGGAGCTTAGGACTAAAGTTTGGAAAGAAACCTACGACAAAGCTTATGCTGTAGCCCGTAAATCAAATCCAGATAAACAGGAAAGGCTTGAAGCATTTAAGAATATTTGCGATGAGTTTGTTGAAGTAAATTATAGTGGAATAGAAGAAACAGAAATTCCTCTTGAACTGATAAAAAAATATTATCACGATGTTGAAAAAGAAGCCGTTCGCCGCCTTATGCTCGATGAAGGTTTAAGGCTCGACGGAAGAAAAATGAACCAAGTACGTCAAATATGGAGCGAAGTTGACTACCTGCCGGGCCCTCATGGCTCAGCCATTTTTACCCGGGGCGAAACTCAATCACTTACTACAGTAACTTTAGGTACAAAACTCGATGAAAAAATTGTTGATGATGTTTTAAACCGTGGAGTTGACAGGTTTTTGCTACACTATAACTTCCCGCCATTCTCAACCAATGAGGCCAAAGCGTACAGGGGGGTTGGACGACGGGAAATAGGTCATGGAAATCTCGCATTCCGGGCTCTTAAAGTAATGCTGCCCGATGACAACCCTTATGTTATACGTATTGTTTCTGATATACTTGAATCAAACGGTTCATCATCAATGGCAACTGTTTGCGCCGGAACACTTGCCCTTATGGACGCCGGTGTAAAAATTAAACGTCCGGTTTCCGGTATAGCCATGGGCCTGATATCTGATCCAAAAACAGGCCAATATGTTGTATTGTCTGATATTCTTGGAGATGAAGATCACCTTGGAGATATGGATTTTAAGGTAACAGGTACAGCAAATGGTATTACAGCAACCCAAATGGATATTAAGGTTGATGGCCTGTCGTATGAAATACTTGAAAAAGCTTTGGCCCAGGCCAAAGAGGGGCGCATGCATATCCTTGAAAAAATGCTTGAAACCATGAGCGAACCAAGGGATGATTACAAAGCCCATGCTCCCCGAATTGTAACCATAAGAATTCCAAAAGAAATGATTGGGGCAGTGATTGGCCCTGGTGGGAAAATAATTCAGGAAATCCAAGCCACAACAGGTTCATTAATAGCAATTACAGAAGAAGGCTTATTTGGAATTGTGGATATTTCATCAAGCAACAAAGAATCAATTGATAAAGCCCTTGATAGGATAAATGCAATTGTTGCAGTACCGGAAATTGGAAAAATATACTCCGGAAAAGTTAAATCAATAGTCCCTTTTGGTGCGTTTGTTGAAATACTGCCGGGGAAAGACGGATTACTGCATATTTCAGAAATTGACTGGAAACGTATTGAAAAGGCAGAAGACGTTTTAAAGGAAGGTGAAATAATTGATGTTAAACTTATTGAAGTTGACAGCAAGTCGGGAAAACTTAAACTATCACGTAAAGTATTACTTCCAAAACCTGAAAGAGAACAGGAAAAGAAATAACAACTACAAAGTAGTTACCGGATAAAAGCGTTCACAGGAAACCATCTTTCCGTGAACGTTTTTTTGCAGCCAAATAGGGATTTAAAAATAAACCAATTAAAATCAACAAAACTTCAACCCAAATTTTTAATCGAAATATATTTCTCCACCATTAATAAATTATATAAATACCTAATAATTTCTTTAACTTTCAAAATTTACTTAAATTTTCTGCCCTTAAAACCATCGTAATCTAATTCATCATACCTTTAAACCATTTATATTTATTTTCACTACTTTCCGATAAATTTTTCGATAAGATGCTGTAATGCCAACTAATTGCGGT
>JBBIVA010000007.1:0-56047 GCA_037439945.1 Marinilabiliaceae bacterium | reverse complement strand
ATTTGTCAAAATAGAAGGCATGTAATCAATAACTTAAGACTATTAATTTCTAATGGCGGTCATTAGAAAAAATGGCTAAAGACAAATTTGGGTTAAATATGTAATGAAGTTACAAAAACAGGTTATTTTGAATCACAATTTATTACCATAATGCAAAAAGGGCGGCCCAGAAATTTGGGCTACCCTTTTTACAATATAATTAAGGTTTAATTAAAAACCGCATTAACAATTTTCTTATCTTTTGTCTCCTGCATGGGTAAGTATGGTTCCCTTGAGCATTCCCAGGTAATCATCCTTTTTTCTGAGGGCCTCTATGGTTAGGGCAACCTCTTTATCAGATGAAAGGTTATGAATAATAGCCCCTTTTTGGTAATAGTACCTGCGTACAATTTCTATCGATAAAAGCTCGGTTATTTCAGATTCGAAAAGGTCCAAATCACGTTTAATGTCAGGGGCAAGTTGTTTTTCCAGATTGGCCAGGGCTTCCTCGTTATGGTCGTAATAACCATCACGTTTCGATGCAGCTTTTAGTTTCACGAGTAAATCCTGCGACTCGGTTTTATATTTAAAATCCTTAAGTGATCCAACATATGTTTTAAACGATTCGTAGGTGGCTTTTGAAAGTGTGAAATTTTCAGGTTTATCGATTGTTGGGTTGGCAATGGCAAAATCGGTGGCATAGTCAAATACAACCTGCTGGCTCATTAATGCAATAATTATGTTTGAATAGCGGTGGGTGTCAATAGTAATATCGGGTGAAATGCCACCTCCGTCATATACGGTCCTGCCACCTTTTGTTTTAAACTCCCTTATAAGTGAATCAGGAATTAACCCAACAGAACCATCGTCGTTCCTGTGGGAATAATCAACAGCCTGAATACACCTGCCACTTGGTATATAATACTTGGCTGTGGTAACTTTAAGTTTTGCATTGTAGGCAAGGTTGCGGGTTGTTTGTACCAAGCCCTTACCAAATGAACGCTGGCCAACAATAATTGCCCTGTCGTGATCCTGCAAGGCTCCGGCTACAATTTCCGAGGCCGAAGCCGAGCCCCGGTTAATTAATACAGCAATCGGCATTTCAATATCAATGGGCTCGCGGGGGGTACGAAATGTTTTTTCCCACTGTGCAACCTTTCCCCTTGTGCTTACCACCTCACTTCCGCGTGGAAGAAACAGGTTTGCTATTTTAACAGCCTCATCCATTAACCCTCCCGGATTTCCCCTTAGGTCAAGTATAAGACTTGAAATATTGCGTTTCTTCAGTTCGGTAAAAGCCTTTTCAACATCACGGGAACAATCCTGGGTGAAGTTATTAAGTATTATGATACCGGTATTGTTATTTAACTTACCATAGTATGGGATCGGGTTAATTTGAATAACCCTGCGGGTTATCAGAATTTCCATAGGGTTTTTAGCTCCCGGGCGCTGAATTTTTACTTTTAAATTAGTGCTGGCCGGACCTTTAAGCCTTTCACTAACGTATGATGTTTCTTTGTTAATCATGCTTTTCCCATCAATTTCGAGAATCCGGTCACCTGCTTTCAGGCCCGACTGTTGGGCAGGAAATCCCTCATAAGGCTCTGATATTACAACGTAATCGCCACGTTTGGTAATAAGCGCCCCAATACCGGCATACTCACCGGTGGTCATAAACCGTAAATCATCGCTTTCAGACTCAGGAATAAAGGTGGTATAGGGATCAAGGGATTCAAGCATTGCATCAATACTTGTTTTTATAAGCTGCTCGGGCTTAATTTCGTCAACATAGCTGCTGTTTAACTCTCTAAATAGTGTGTAAAAAATATCGAGGTTTTTTACAATTTCGAAATTACGCTTATCGGTGTTGGCCGCAACAAAACCAAATGTAATTAATATGCTGAGAGAAATAGCAACCCACCACCCGGTTTTGGTTAATCCTTTACGTTTTTCCATTTGTTATGAATATAAATATTGTTGTAATCTGTTCCTTTTTAACGTTGCTGGTCAAATATTGTTCCATGAGGTTAAAAGGGTTACCCCTGAAATGCAAATTTAAAATTAATTGGTTCATTATCTCCATTTATCTATTACAGAAGTTTAATACCAACGAACAAACTTTTATTTGTGAACTTTATTTTGTACAATGTTAATTCAAAACGGTCAATTCACCAAAGGGGTGTTAGTACCGTGCCATAAATTTTATTTGATTAATTCCCCGGAAAAATGGGTTGTGCGGTTTTTTGAAATTAATCCCGGAATAAGTTTTTTTTGACCCACCATTACAAATTATAAATTTTCACTTATATTGGCAATACACAATACCATCAACTCTAACCAGAAAGGTTTAGTTAAAATAATTGAATTTACCGGGCATGTAATTAATGACAATTATAAAAGGTAAATGTTAAATTAAAATATTAAAATTGCATTTGTAACAAATATTAAATTAGGCGTTTATTTTCCGGTACAATTCATTTTTCGGGTTAAACGGTTTCCTTCTTCATCAACAACAGTAATTGAATTTAAACCTGGCAGGGGAATAACCTCAAACTGATGTTGATATTTTGTAATTCCTAAAAAAGAGCCATTAAAATGCCAGTAAAGGGTTGCTTCGGCATTTCGGTGGACAGCCTTTAATATTACCCGTGAAAGCTGGCCATCAAATCCGGTAGGTACAAAAACAGTAGAATTAACCGGTGGATAAATAAAATCAATTGGCAATAACGGCTCATTTGTTTCGCACCCAGGTTTAAAAGGGGGTAATGACCGATATTCAGGATGCCTGATTTTGTAATACCATTCCATTATGGGGGGCAAAACAAAACGTTTCTCAGTTTTTATAACTCCCGAAGGTTCACAATTGAGCCGCGTCTGATAAATGCCATCTGTGGTTAAATGAACCAGCTTATGATATGAACAGGGTTCAGTTTTTTTTGATGTTGCAGGAATATAAACTGAGTCAGGATTTTCGCAATACATCCCCGCCCTTTCTCCCGATTGGTTGCAAACAGCAGTTTTAATAAGGTTGTCCCATGGTGTTACAAATTTTGTGGTTTGTGGTAAAAGGTTAAACAACTCAAACATTATTGGAGCAGCTGCCGACCCACCTATAATCCCCGGTCTCCCTTCACCAGAAGCATTGCCAACCCATACCGCGACCAAATATTCGGGGGTAACTCCAATGCTCCAGGCATCGCGAAACCCATAACTGGTACCAGTTTTCCATGCAATTGCTCGTGTTGATGAGAAATTCTCCCACCCTGTTTCCTCAGGAGGCCTTTGCACCCCGGCCATAGATTTAAAGGTATAATAAATTGCTGAAGCCTGAAAAACATTGGCATAGTTGCTTTTATTATTTTTTGTCTCATATTTTTTAAAAGATGTTGTCAAGGGCCTGAAATCATCCCTTCGGTATGTCGAATTTTCTTTTGAATAGTGGTTCAGCGTTCTTGCCATTGAGGAATAACACCCGGCCAGGTCCCACAATGAAGTTTCACAGCCGCCAAGTATAAGTGATAATCCATAATGTTCATAAGATTTTTGTATTGAACTAAAACCGCATTGCTGAAGTAAAGCAAGAAATTTTTCGCCTCCATATTCATTTAAAAGCCTTACAAACGGAACATTTAATGAACGCGAAAGGGCTTCATTGGCCGGTATTGCGCCATCGAACCTGCGCATGTAATTTTGAGGGCTGAAATTGTGATAATAGGTTGGTATGTCAGGTAAAAGGGAATAGGGTAGAATTAATCCATCTTGCAGCGATGCAGCATAAAGTAAAGGTTTAAGTATGCTTCCAGGGCTTCTGGGGGACATTATTATATCAACATGGCTGCTTTTGTTTGGGCCGGTGCCGGAGGTGTTTCCTACATAAGCCATTACACAACCGGTTTCAATGGAAACAATAATTGCTGCTGCATTATGAATTTGATTTTGCTTATGGATAAATCCATGCCGGTTAACAATTTCGCTGGCCCGTTTTTGTAAATATTGGTCAATGGTAGTTCTTTGCTTTGTTCCCCGGTTTTTTATAATTTGGGCATCAAGCAAATGGGGCGCCATTTGCGGAATAGGCCCGGGTTCATCAGGCAAAGGTTCTGCTAAGGCCAGATATAGTTCTGTTGCGTCAATTACATTATTTTTAAATAATTTTTGAAGAAGGCGGTTGCGTTTGTTTATTAATTTTTGGCGGTTTCGCCCCGGATAAACCAGAGAAGGGGCATTGGGCAAAACAGCCAGTAATGCTGATTCGGCCCAGGTTAATTCACCGGGGGGGTGACTGAAATATCGCCAGGCAGCAGCTTCCAGCCCAACAGTGTTGCCTCCGAAAGGAGCCTGCGATGCATAAAGGGATAATATGCTGTCTTTACTTATCGACAATTCCAGCCTTATAGCCAGAAGCATTTCTTTTAATTTATGGTAAATGGTTCTTGGAGCCGGCCGGGCAAGCCTGATTACCTGCATTGTAATGGTGCTTCCTCCACTTACAGTTTTCCGTTCTTTAATATTTTGATAAGTTGCTCTTACAAGCGAAAGGGGGTTAATACCAGGATGGTAAAAGAAAAACTCATCTTCAAAATATAAGATTGATTGCTTAAATTTTTCAGGAACCGAATCTCCCGGGGGAAACCGCCATTGCCCGTCATCGGCTACATATCCGGCCAATAAATCACCATTCCTGTCGGTAAGTATGGTTGAAAAAGGAGTTTTAAACAATGAACCGGGCATTAAAAAACAGAAACCCAAAAAAAGAACAATTGCAACTAAAATAGATTTAAAGTTAGTTTTACCAAAGGCTATAACTTTATTACCCGATAATGATTTTATAATCTGCATTCTGAAGTATGGGCGTTTTTTTAATTAATAATGAAACCGAAAAGTAAAATAATAATTGCGATAATAAAATCAAAAGTAATAGAAATGGATTAAGCGCTGCCTTTAATTGCGGTTTTTATACCGGGTAAATTTTTAGTGGGTAAGCTATAATTAATCACGATTAAATGTACAGAAGCATGCCGGCAAAATTTTGTATCGCCTGAAGGTTAAATTATGGAATAAGGGCAAAATATTGGTTAAAACGAATTGTAAAAATTAATAAATATTGCCGGATTTTTAAATCACTACAATCCGATAAAAGGTTGTTTTGTCCCTAACGGGACAAAAGTTCAATTCTCAATTAAGAGTTTTACCAATCTTTAGCCCCTAACGGTACTGTGCCGTCAGGTACAGAATATCGGTAAAGATGAACCGACCCCAATTTTCAGTAGTGTCCTGTAGGGACACCTCAATAAGGCGGCATTATAGCACCTTATCGAAAAATTTATCGGACAGTAGTGTTTTTAATTAATTGGTAAAAACTTAAATTGTTAATCGTTGCTCTCAGAAACACTTCATTTTTAACGCTTTATTTTGCAAATTGGGAAGTTGATATTTGGAATTTTAAAGCAGAAATAATTTTATGGAGTAAAATCAAAACCGGCTAAAGGGAAGGGATAGCTGTAATTCCTAATTCAGATGTTTTTTTTGTATTTTGCATAAGGCTCCTTTAGTACATGTAATTCTGAACGGAATATTACTTCGTGCGATGCTTCAATGTTTTTTTGAAAGGATTCGGGCTGGCGAGCCCAGTCAAACAGTTCAACCAGAATTGGGATGTTGCTTTCGCGGATTTTTTCTTTAAGTTCAGTCAATACATCTAAAGGCACTTTTTCTCTGTTTGGTGTAACAATTACCAAATCCAAATCGCTTCCATCATGTGCTGTATTATTTACGTGACTTCCATACGCCCAAACATCACCCACAAGACTCATTTGGGAAAAAATATCCAGCAACTGTTTTTTGTATTTATTCTTCAGCAGCATTGTTTTGTTGTTTAATTACTTCGGCTAAAGCAACGGCATCGGCAATAAATGCAGGTAATAACACTACGGTTTCTTTTGCAAAATTTACACCGTAATCATGCGCAGTGTTATTGCGATTGTCGCGGTATTTGAGCTATCGTTCGCAAGTTTCATCAGTTATTAGGATGTGCAATACAGCATGTCGGAATAAATCTTTAAAATATAATTTATCCGCTTCTTTTGATGAGTGAAAAAAGGGCTTCAATATTTTGCGTAATAATTTCCCGCTTTGCTCAAGAATTATTTCAAATTCTTTGATGCAAGCCGAACGATACATGTCGTATTCAATGGTATCAGCATTTTCTGCATTGAGTAATGAATAAGCATTGTTCAATGTTCTTATGCATCGTTCATAATAAGAGGAGTCAATTATCAAAATAGTATATCCTGTTTTTTCAAAGGTTTTCTTTTTTATTTCATATGAAACTAGCCATGTCGAACGTTTCGACACACAGACGCATAGCTTTTCGCGCCTTATCGGGAATTATTGGCTAGTTACATCTGATAAATTAAAACAAAATTATAAACAGATGAAAATCAGCTTTTTTTCTTTAATATTTATTGTCCATAATAAAGTTATAAATATTTCGGTTCTGTTTTTTAATTGGCGAATTTCGTTTTCAAAAACATGAAAAAGGCACAATGCCCAAAAGCTAAAAAAAAGTGAAGCACGACCTAGTGTTTTAACAATCCTTATTATTAAACATGTTTCCTTAAAATTTTGTCCATGATTATTCCTTTTGCAAGCTCATCAATAAGTTTATCCAGGTACCGAATTTTTTGCATTAGTTTGTCTTCTATCTCTTCAACACGGTAACCGCAAATCATGCCTTTAATTTTTGTTGCATCAGGGTTTATTTGTGGCGATTGGGCAAAAAAGGTCTCAAAATCAGTTTTATTATCTATTTGCGCCTGAAGGGCAGGTTTATCATATCCTGTTAACCAACAGATTATTTCGTCAACTTCATCTTTGGTCCGCCCTTTTTTTTCTGCTTTTTGAATATAATAAGGGTAAACGCCGGCAAATGGTGTTTTGAAAATTTTGTTGTTATTCATGTTTACAAAGATTTGGTTAATATCCCAGGGTAACTAAAAAGCAGCCAGAATTTGCACGCAAATAATCAGTAAAACCATCGCTACTGGGTAAACTGTTGCGTAAGCCACAGCCGGCGCGTTATTTTCCGACATTGGTGTTACGGCAGCAAGGCCCGGGGTACTTGTCATTGCCCCGGTAAGAGTTCCCATTAAAATTAGAAAATTCATTTTTTTAAAAAAGCGAGCAAGCACAATAGCAAGAATCATTGGTAAAAGGGTAATAATGCCACCAAAAACAAACAGTTTAAAACCATAATCATGGTATGTTGGAGCAAGGTTTGCGCCTGCTCTTGTTCCAACTTCAACCAGGAAAAACATTAACCCAACCTGCCTGAGCAATTGAGTGGCAGCGCCCGACATGCTCCAAATTAACGGACCGGTTCGCCCTATCCGGCTAAGAATCATCCCCACAGCAAGTACACCGCCTGTTAATCCCAGGCTAAAAGTAAAATCGTTTCCAAACGACACTGATAGGTTGCCAAGTAATACCCCCAGAACTATTCCGGCGGCAATAGGAAAAAAGTCTGTATCGGAAAGTTTTTTATCGTTATTACCAAAAATTTTAACTACCTGTTTCATACTTTCACTACTGCAGGCCACCATGAGTTTATCGCCCATTTGAAGACGCAGATTAGGTGATGGGGTAATGTCAATTCCACTGCGTCGGACCCGGGTAACCGTTGCCTGGTAAGTTCTCCAGAGATTAAACGACCTGAGCGTATTATTTACTGCGTATTTGTTTGTAACCAAAATTGACTGAACCTCATAGGTTTTGGGTAAGGGTATCTCCTCATTGGACTCACTTCCTATTAACAGTCCAATTTTCATCAACGACTCGTCAGTGCCAACAGCTTTTACCAAATCACCCTTTGATAATATTGCCTGGGGTGAGGGAACAACAATTTCTCCGTTGTGCATAATTCGTGAAATTACAGCATTGGTCATTGAACGTATTCGTAATTCACGTATAGTTTTATTGTGTATTGATTCATTTTCAACCCTGAAAATTCTTGTTTTTATTTCCGGAAAACCAATTTCCGACTCTAATTCATATTCCTTTTCTGCTTCTTTTATATTAATCCTAAGCAGTTTTGGATATAATCTAACAAACAAAATAACCCCAATTACCCCAAACGGATATGCAATACTGTACCCAATTGATATTTGTGGAGAATTTGTTACATCAATGGCGGCAGCAAGGCCCGGAGTGCTGGTAAGTGCCCCGGTTAGTAAGCCAATTGCAACAGGCATTTCAATTCCACCCCAATGGTAAGTAAAAAATGTTATAATTGATGCCGAAACAATTACTATGGTTGTTAGCCAAATAAGGGTACGTCCCTGTTTACGGAAGGAATCAAAGAAACCGGGACCTGCCTGCATCCCAATTGTGTAAATAAAAAGGATAAGGCCCAGCTGTCCAATAATTGGAGGAATTTCATAGCCCAGGTATCCAAAAAATATTG
Organism: Marinilabiliaceae bacterium; assembly: GCA_037439945.1. GTDB lineage: Bacteria > Bacteroidota > Bacteroidia > Bacteroidales > Marinilabiliaceae > CALEUX01. Next base: position 47,607 of record JBBIVA010000007.1, on the reverse strand, counting down.
CAACAAAAATAATTGCTGAAATATCAAGCGAGACTCCCTTAAATGTTAAATTTCCGATTATAAAGCCCAGGCAAATAATAATAAAAAGAATAAAGTAGGATTCACTTAGAAGTTCCATAGGGGTAGTTTTATGTTGTAACAAAGGTAGATTAAATCTATTGTTTGTACCATAATGTATTTTGGGAGTTTATTAATCAATTTATAACATTTAACAAAAACCGGAATAAAAAACTTACACCAATGGTAAACTTTTCTGACTCACTTGTAAAGCTTTTTTGATCTGCGCCAATAAATCCGGTTTTATGGAATTAGTGTTTTAGGCTTGAAAATATCAAACGGATAAAATAACCGGTTGTTTATTGTAATCTTAATTGCTGAAAGAACCTCGTAAAACTCGAAATTTTTGTTAAAGTAGAGCAACCTTCTCATTCAGTGGCACAATGGTGGTGAAATAATACCAATTTAAAAGGTTTTGTAATGTATTTTTGAGTAAACCAAAACTTAATAACAATGAAATACCGATTTTTTGTCAGGCGCAATTACGTAATTGATAAAATTGCATTCATAGGAGTTCTGCCAATCATTGAAAATTTAATTCTTTTACAATGAAACACACATGTATCTAACACACAGTTTGCCACGACTTTCCGGGGAACACTTATGAACAAAAATTCCTTCATAAGAGGCCCCCCGGTAAAAGTGGGAAGCCAATCCAACTATTAAGAATCAACTTTGTCCGGATGAAACCATTTTTCATACCACCCCGTTTTTATACCGGATTGGGCATTATCCGGTTCCCTCTTCTTATTTCTGTGTTTTTTAACGCAAGGGTCTTTTCTCAGCAAAGTAAACCCATATTGAACAACTATGTCAATTATAAAGGGGGGGTTAACAACCTTGTTTTTTTGGTATAAACATAACTTCAGCAACTCCAAAATCAGCGGAATAGAAATAATACATCAAGGCAAACGTACCCAACTGTTTAATTTATAAGGCATTTTATGGGATTATTGACAAAGAACATGTTTACCGTGGATTAAATTATTTTTTCGGATGTCATCACGGCTCAAACATTTCATTCGTTACGGTTGTAGGCTTGCACTCTAAAACCTTGGCTTATAGTCTGAATCGTTCTGGTTTTTCATTCATTACCGGGGGCATAGTGCCGGGAATATTAATACTTAAACCTGATTTTCCTGAAAATAAAGAAGATTGACCTTTTTTATAGGGCGAAAGCGATTATGTTATTAACTTAGGGGCCTATTATATTTTTCATGTAAATGCTGTTGAAGATTTACCTGGGACTGATAAATAACAGCGGTTGTAAAATACCTGAAAGGGGATTTAAAAACAAACAGGAGGTTTTATTGTTTCAACGTTTAATTATGCCAATTATTTATAAACAATGGATATTTTAATTATTTGCCTGGCTGCTTTTTTTACCGCGGTTTTAACTTTCTTTTCGGGATTTGGTTTGGGAACCATTTTAGCCCCGGTTTTTGCCATTTTTTTCCCAATTGATATTGCCATAGCTTTAACGGGAGTTGTACATTTCACAAACAATTTGTTTAAAATTGCCCTTGTTGGGCGCAATACCGATAAGGCTGTTTTGTTAAGGTTCGGATTGCCGGCAATATTAGCATCATTTGCCGGAGCCTGGCTTTTATTAAAAATTTCAGTATTACCTGCTTTGTTTAAATACAGTTTATGGGATAAGGGTTTTGAAATAACACCGGTTAAACTAATAATAGCCATATTGCTAATTGTTTTCTCAATACTTGAAATAACGCCCAAATTTCAAAAAGTTCAATTTGGGAAAAACAAACTGGTTTTAGGTGGAATACTCAGCGGGTTTTTTGGAGGTTTATCAGGCATACAGGGAGCTATCCGAAGTGCATTTCTAATAAAAAGCGGGTTATCGAAAGAAGCCTATATCGCAACCGGCGTTGTAATTGCCTGCCTGGTTGATTTTACCAGACTTTCGGTTTATGCATCCAGGTTTACAGCGGCCAATATGCACGAAAACCTTACGTTATTGCTTACTGCAACATTATCGGCAATTGCAGGGGCTTATTTCGGTAAAAAACTACTGACAAAAGTAACTCTTAGGAGCATACAGCTTTTGGTGGCTGTTTTACTGGTGTTAATTTCAATTGCATTAGGGTTAGGATTTATTTAACTGAACCACTATTTGAATAAACTGTGGTAACTATTTTTTTGATATTGTATAACTGCATAAAAAGTCAACTATTATAGAGAATTTAAGGAAGTAACAAAATATAATTACATAAGATAAAAAATTATCTTTGCGTTAGTTTGATAATTTTTTCATGAAATCTATTAATCCTTCACTACAAAACATTGATGGTGTTGGCCCCGTTCTTTTCAGGCCTGACAAGCGCTGCAAAAGGCTATCAATAAGGGTAAAACCCTTTGAAGGGGTGCAGGTCTCTTTTCCACAGGGTTTCTCCATTGACAGGGCCAGGGCTTTTGTCGAAGAAAAAAAAGGATGGTTAAAAAAAGCTGTGGCAAAAATTGAAAGCAGGGAAGGTAAATTAACCATTTTTGATGAAAACACTTTTTTTCAAACAAGAAGTTTTTCATTATCAATTCAAAAATCAAATCGTCCCGATGTACGGTTACAATTAAAAGACGGGCGTTTAAATGTTTTTTATCCCTCCCACCTGCCTGTTACCCATTCGCCTATACAGGACGCCATTCGTTATGGTATTGAGGAGGCCATGCGGCGTGAGGCTAAAAGAGTATTGCCTGCCAAAACAAATTCATTTGCCTGCCAAAACAATTTCAGGGTAAACAGGGTATTTATAAAAAACTTAAAAACCCGTTGGGGAAGCTGCTCTTCGGCAAATAATATCAATTATAACCTCCATTTAATGAGGCTTCCTGAACATTTGGTTGATTATGTTGTATTGCACGAGTTGTGCCATACCGTTGAAAAAAATCATGGCCCGGCCTTCTGGGGCTTGTTAAATCGTTGCACCAATGGCAGGGCAAAACAATATGCCAAAGAGATGAAACAATATAGAACAACCATTTATTAAGGAAAAATAATAAGCGTGAAAGCGACAAGAATATGATGATAATAAGGAACATGCGTAGCCAACATAATTAAAAATGGTGCATATTGCATTTCTTTATTAAAAACAGCATCATTAATTGACAATAATTTACACACAAATGAACTGGGAGGAACTATTATCGACCAAAAGGACAGGGCAGGACAACCTCGACTCTGATCATCATGACCGTACCCAGTTTCAAAGGGACTTTGACAGGTTGATTTTTTCATCTCCATTCAGGAGGCTACAGGATAAAACCCAGGTTTTTCCTCTTCCCGGTAGCATTTTTGTGCACAACCGTTTAACCCACAGTCTTGAAGTTGCAAGCGTGGGTCGTTCGCTTGGTAATAACATATCACGCTATTTGGTTGATTCAAAAATGGTGAATAGCCCCTTGGCCGAAGAGCTTGGCGCTGTAACCGCAGCAGCCTGCCTTGCCCATGATATGGGTAACCCGCCGTTTGGGCACAGTGGGGAAAAGGCAATTTCCGACTTCTTTAAAAATGGGGAAGGCCGGCGTTATCGAGATGAGGTTGCCGACTGTTCAACATGGAATGATTTTATTGACTTTGAAGGAAACGCCAACGCTTTCCGGTTATTGGTCCATCAGTTTGCCGGCCGGCGCAGGGGGGGATTTGCCCTTACCTATACAACTGTTGCAGCAATAGTTAAATATCCATATACATCGGGTACTCCACAACGAAAAAAATATGGTTTCTTTCAGTCCGAAAAAAACAGTTTTTACGAAATCGCAAATGAACTAGGGATAAATGAAGATCCGGGAAACAACGGTGTATTTGTTAGGCACCCACTGGTGTTCCTTGTTGAAGCCGCTGATGATATTTGCTACCAGGTTATGGATATTGAAGACGCCCATAAGCTGGGAATTATTTCAACCCGCGACACAAAAGAACTTTTTCTTGCATTTTTTGATGGTCAGGATGATAAAGCCCGCCTTGGTAAAATAAACAGGGTTTTTAGTGAAGTAACCGACCCAAACGAACAAATTGCATTTTTAAGAGCCGGAGTTATAGGAAAATTGGTTGGTTTGTGTACTGATGTTTTTAAGCAAAACCACAACAAAATCCTTAACGGAACCTTTAATGGGTCATTAATAAAACAATTGACCGGAATTCCTGCCATGGCAATGAAACAGTGTATTGATACCGGGGCAGGAATAATCTATAAGCATCCATCGGTAGTTGAAATTGAGGTTGCCGGGTTTAAAATTCTTGGCTCATTGTTAAATGAGTTCACCAATGCGGTAATGAATCCCGGCGACCATTATTCAGGGTTGATATTACCCTTTATACCATCACAATACAGGGTTGTTGGCAATGCCCCTGTTTACCAGAAAATTCAAACGGTTCTCGATTTTGTTTCCGGAATGACTGATGTATATGCCCTTGATCTGTTTCGGAAAATTAATGGTATAGGACTTACCGATAAGCGATTGAAGCTTTAAATCCGGTGTTTTGCTGTTTGTTGTTGATATTAGTATCTTTCACCACCTTTAACAAATATACTTTAGTGAAATGCTTGACAAAATGAAATTTATTGCACCCTACGCGGGAGCAGTTTTGTTTTTTGTAGTTGTAAGTATCGCCTATTTTAGCCCGGTGCTTGAGGGGCGACAACTTCCCCAGATGGACAACACCCATGCAATTGGCATGGCAAAAGAACTTATTGTTACCGAAAAAGCAACCGGCGATAAAGCCCAATGGACAAATTCAATGTTTGGGGGAATGCCGGCTTATCAGATCAAAGCCGACTCATCTGCCAACCTTTTCAGCTATCTTAATCGTTTTTCGCGCTTAGGATTGCCTTACCATACCATTGCCATACTGTTTTTATATTTGTCCGGATTTTATATTCTTATGCGTAGCATGAGATTTTCACAGTGGCTGAGTGTTGCTGGTGCCGTGGCGTTTGCCTTTGGTTCGTATAATCTTATTATAATAATTGCAGGGCATATAACAAAAGCTTATGCCATTGCCCTAATGGCCCCCGTTTTGGGCGGGATTCTTTACACCTATAACAATAACCGGTGGGGAGGAGCGCTGTTTACGGCAATTGCACTTGGGGCTCAAATTGCATATAATCATGTTCAAATTACATATTACCTTGCCATTTTAGTATTATTACTTGCCGTTGATAAGATGGTCAGGGCTTTAATTAACAGAACCATAAAGGATTATTTAAATCGGACCGCGTTACTTGCAGTGGCTGCAATACTTGCTGTTTTACCAAACATTACAAATTTATGGACAACTTACGAATATGGTAATTATAGCATCAGGGGCAAATCGGAACTACTAATTGAAGCCGCAAATAAAAACCAAACCAACAACGGGCAAAAGGTGTTTACCCAAAGGGCAACTGGGCTCGATGCCGACTATGTTTTTGCCTGGAGTTACGGCAAAATGGAAACTTTTTCTCTTCTTGTCCCAAACATTATGGGGGGTGCATCAGAACCAATATCTGCAAATCCCGATGCCTTAAAAAATGTTGACACAAGATTGTCTTCTATAGTTGGAGAACAATCTCAATACTGGGGCAGCAAGCCATTTACCTCAGGGCCGGTTTATGTTGGGGCAATTATTTGCTTTTTATTTGTTTTGGCGCTGTTTTTTTATAAAGGAAGGGAGAAATGGTGGCTTTTGGCAGGCACAATTATATCTGTTTTATTAGCCTGGGGTAATAATTTCGAAGGGTTTAACATGTTAATGTTTAATCACTTTCCACTGTATAATAAGTTCAGAACTGTTGAAATGGCACTTGTGGTGGCAACTTTAACAATTCCTGTTCTGGCTTTGCTCGGCTTAAAGGAAATTATTGAAAATCCATCATTTATTACAAAAAAATCGGCACAGTTTATTTCCGCGTTTTTACTTTCAGGCGGGCTGGCCCTGTTGTTTTATCTCTTCCCAACAATGTTTTTCGACTTTATAACTTCACAGGAACTTGCAACCCTGAGTGCCCAAAAGCTTCAATCGCCCGAACAGGCCACCACTATTGAACTGTTTATACAGGAAATTATTAGCGCCAGGGAAGGGTTGTTAAAAGCAGATGCTTTCAGGTCTCTTGTTTTTATATTGCTGGGAAGCGGGTCATTATGGTTTTTTGCCACCGGCAAGCTAACAGCTAAATATTTTATTCCCGGAATTATTATCCTTATTTTAATTGACTTATGGGGGGTTGATAAAAGATATTTAAGCAATGATGATTTTGTAGCTGCGCGTGAGGTTCGTCAGCAATTTAAGCCCACTACTGCCGACAAGGAGATTCTTCGTGATAAAGACCCTAATTACCGTGTGTTTACAATTTATAGAAATCCCTTTACTGAAGTTAACACCAGTTTTTTTCATAAATCAATAGGGGGTTACCATGGCGCCAAATTACAAAGGTATCAGGATGTTATAGATAATTACCTTGTTGATGATTACAGGGCAATGATAACCCACCTTCAGCAAACAGGGAGCCTGGAAGGTTTTGAAGACTTTTTATCTCAAACTCCCGTGGTTAACATGCTCAACACACGTTATATTGTGGTACACCCTGAAATGGCCCCCATTACAAACCCTTATGCAATGGGCAATGCCTGGTTTGTTAACGACGTCAAAATTGTTTCAGGAGTTAAAGAAGAACTGGATGCCCTAAAATCTGAAGATTTAACCCAGGTAGCCATTATTCATTCCAGCTTTAACCGGAATCTTGAGAATGTTACAATTGGTATTGCCGGAGGTACAATTGAACTTACCAAATACCATCCCGACAAGCTTGAATACAAAGCGAAAACAGCATCTCCTCAGCTTGCCGTATTTAGTGAAATTTATTACCCTGCCGGCTGGAAGGCTTATATTAATGGTATGGAAACTGAAATACTAAGGGCAAATTATATTTTAAGGGCCTTGCCTGTGCCTATAGGTGAAAGCGTTATTGAATTCAGGTTTGAACCGATATCATATAACCTTGGAAAAACATTTGCCGCTATCAGTTCTGTTTTAATAATTATTCTGACGGGGCTGTTTTTCTATAGAAAATACAGAGGGCGTTGATATTTTAAATAATAAAAATTAATTGGCCCGGATTGTTTTATTCGGGCCTTTTTTAATGCCACGGAAAAAATTCAAAAATATTAACCAGGTTAAAACCGTCGGTTTTTTATGTAATAATAAACAAACCGTATTCCAATTGGAATGTGCGACAATATAGTTGGCAGTAAACCAAAAGTTTCTGTCATAATTTTAAACCGCTCCTTTAAACCCGGAATAATATTTTTTTTAGTAAGGCCCCCATCAAGAAAAACTGATAAAACCATATTGGTATTAACAATATTTGTTGCTTTTTTCAAAGCATTTAACACCCATTTGTAATCAGCTGAAAATTTAAAGTTTGTATCATATTTATCAGCTATTTCTTTTTTCACAATAACCGATTGGTGGCTAACAAGCATTCCTCTTTTAAAATCCTTCCACATAAGGATTGCCGGTGGTTTTAGTCGTCTGTAGCCCAGTGGTTTTCCGCTGTTATCTACAACTAATGTTTCACCATAATATATATCGGCCAAAGGCATGGAGCTAAATATTTTACTTAAAATATCGGGTGCAGCTATTTCGTCGCCCGAGTTAATAAACCAAAGGAATTTCCCTGTGGCCACTTGTATCCCCTTATTCATTGCATAGTATAAACCATTATCCGGCTCACTTATCAACTTGTTTATGTATATTTTATATTTTTCAATAATTTGAAGGGTGCCATCATTGCTGTTTCCATCAACTATAATATATTCAAAGGCTTTATAGTCCTGGTTTATTACACTTAATATTGTTTTTTCAATAGTGTCAACACCATTAAAAACAACAGTAATAATACTGAACAGGGGATTGGTTTCGTTTAAGGTAATGCCACTATTCATTTTATGGTTTAAGTAATTGTTTATAAAAATCAATATATCTGTTAGCTATAATATGTTGCGAATAATTTTTTATGGCCTTGTCCCTGGCATTAAACCGGTATATTGTGGCATCAGGGTTAAATAGGATCTTTTTTATGCCATTGGCTAATCCAATCTCATCACCTGGCATTGATAATGAACCGCAAACTCCATCATCCACCATTTCCGGAACACCACCTGTTTTAAATGCGGCCACAGGTAGTCCGCATGACAAAGCCTCCATAACCGTATTAGGTAAATTGTCTTCAAGTGATGGTAATACAAATACATCGGCAGCATTATATAAATCAATAATTGTATTCCTGTTATTTATGTAATTTAAAATGTGGACCCTGAATTTTGTGCTTTGTTTAAGGCCACTTGTAGCTTTACCAAAAACCACAAGGTCAATATCTGAAAAATCAACAGTTTTTGATAAATAATCCAGGGCTTTTAGGAGGTGTAGCATGCCTTTCCTGGGGTCATTTATGTTTGCGGCACCAAACAGAATTATTTTTTTATCAGGTGGGAGGTTTAGCCTTTCCCGTGCCTCACGTTGTTTTTTTGGTAAATAAATATTGGTATCAATAGGATTGGGTATTGGCACTATTTTTTTGTTTTGGAGCAGCGAAGCTTTTTTAGCTTTACCGGCCAGCCAGTTGCTGCATGTAACTATATTTAACGGGCCATTTTTATAAAGCTCTTTTTTTATCAAAAACTGTTTGTTTGAGATATCTGTTTCACTGTTTTTTATTAAAAGGGGACAAAACCTGCATGTGTTTTCATAATTATTGCAATTGCCAGTGTAATGACAACCCCCGGTAAAGCTCCACATATCGTGTAATGTCCATACAACTGGTTTGCCAAGTGAGAGTAACTTGCCCAAACCTTTTGTTGAAATAAAACCCTGGTTAAACCAATGAATGTGTATAATATCAGAATTAATCACCAGGGGGTGCCGGCTAATGTCAAACCCGTTTTTAGCAGTTGAAAAGGCAAACCGTGATTCCCTGTTTTTGGAATATGGCAAATATGCAAGCAAATCCATAATAAAATTATAATGCAGCCTTATATTGCCAAACCTTGTACCTGCTACAGAATAAACCATTTCTGATTTGACCGACTTTTCGGCAACAAGCATATTTGCTTCAACCCCCGAAGCGTTCAAAGCTGTAACCAGTCGCATGGCGGCTACAGACGCACCTCCGGTTGTATCACTTCTGTTAATATGTAAAATTTGCATAAACAAAAATTGATAAATTGTAAATTGTCGCTATGGCCACAATTATAATTTTATTTAATCCGTAAATAATTTTTGATTAAGGTCGAAGAGCCTCTCACTATTCATAGGCGAAATCCCACATAACTCATTTTGGTTAAGCCCATTTTCAATTCCTGTTAAACCATGCGGCAAGGCCTGACTGACTTCTCCGGCCTTTGTTTCATAAATGGCATTTGTTCCTTTGGGTTAAAAACTTAAACCTATAGTTCAAACAGGCTTATTTATTTTTAATAATCAATTAATTATTTATTGGAATTTCAAAGTAAAAAGTTGAACCTTTACCTTGTTCCGACTCCACCCAAATTTTACCTCCCAGTAACTCAATTAGCCCTTTTGAGATAGCCAGTCCAAGTCCGGTACCCCCATGTACTGCCGCATCGTTGTTAACCGCTTGTCTAAAACGCTCAAAAATCAGGTTAAGCGAATCTTTGGGAATACCTAAGCCAGTATCTTTTATATAAAACCTTACTTCTAAATCAAATATCTCATAACCAAAATGTACAAACCCGTTATTTGTAAATTTTATAGCATTACCTATTAAATTGTTCAAAACCTGTTTAATTTTCATTTCATCGGTTTGTAATATTATAATGCTGGTATCCTGATTTATATATTTTAGTTCAATGCCTTTTGAGTCGGCTTTGGATTGAAAAACAACCTGCATTTCCAATAACAAATCATTAGGATCAACCGGCGACAAATTTATCCTCTCCTGCCTGGTTTCAAGTGTTGAAATGGTCAATACATCATTAACTATACTAAGGAGCTGTCTGCTGCTGTTTATAATAATATTTGCAAAATCAACCTTATCCTGCCCGGTAAGATCTGATAGTGACAGCATTTCTGAAAACCCTATAACAGCGTTTAGTGGGGTCCTTATTTCGTGCGAAATATTTTGAAGGAAAGCGGTTTTTAAATTATCACTCTCGCGGGCTTTTTCAATGGCCAGCATAAGGTCTTCATTAGAGCACCTTAGCTCCTCATTTAATGACTGGTATTCTTCATTTAAAATTGCATATTCCTGATTTTGAACCTGAAGTTTTTCACGACTTTCGAAAAGCATATTTTCAAAATCCTTTTGCTGGGTTACATCCCTGCCAACACCAACATATCCTTTAATTTCCCCATACTCGTTTATAATGGAGCTGTTTTTCCATGAAAACCATCTCCAGCCATAAACGGTTTTTACTCTTTGCTGAAACTGGTTTTTATATGGGGGCTTCCTTAATTCATTAAGGTGGTTCAATGAGATTTCAATATCATCAACATGAATTTGAGGGATAAAAATATGGTTAATAAGTTCAGTTTCATCTTTTCCAAATGTTCTGCAAAATGAAGGACTGGCATATAAATACCTGCCGTCCATATCAACTTTAATAATCAGGTCAATATGATTTTCAATTAACAGCCTGTATTTTTCTTCGCTTTTCTGTAATGCCAGTTCGGCAAGTTTATGTTTTGTAAAATCGGAAAAAATTGCTGCAAAACCATCATCTCCCCACGGTGAAAGGGATATAAGAAAATATTTTTCCGAAACTGGATGGTAATATTCAAATTGCTTTGACTGTTTTAAGTTTACTACTTTACTAATTTCGTCCAGATTGAATGGGGCACCAGTATTAAAAACCTCCATCGAAGTTTTGCCAATTATATCCTCGCGCATAAAATCCCATATTTTTAAAAACACAGGGTTAACATCTATTAACCTGAAATCAATAATGTTACCCGATAAATCACGTACTATTGCATTTAGGGCGGCACCCTCGGTCATTGATGAGAATAATTGACTGAAGCGCACCTCACTTTTTTTAAGTTGCATGGTCCTGCTTTGTACCTCCTGTTCCAGTATCGCCTTCCGTGTGCCCATTGATCCTATTAAAAAAGCCAGTAATAATGTTAAAAATAATCCTGTTAATGGGGCAGAAAAAGGTGGAATTGAAGGGTGCAATTTTCTAAAAAGTGCTCCTTCCCTAAAATAATAGGAGAATGATTTTCCAAATATTAGTTGGGGATAAACCGACTCTAAGGCTTCATTATTTTCCCATACAGTCATTGTTTGCGGAAAAGCGGCAATCTTATCCTTTTCCTTGTTCTCCTTCCTGCTTAATTGTAGTATCCTGAAATAGGCCTTTCCCGGCCCCAATACAGCTATCGACTCAGCCAAAAGATTATTGGGCTCGGCAATAATGAATAACACACTGTTATTAGTTTGGCCGCTGAGTTTTACCGGATAATAAAAGCATATAGCATCTTCTAAAGAAGGCAGTAAAAATGTGCCATCATATCCGTTTAGGCCTGTTCTAATAGATTCTGATAATAATAATTCAGTTTCTTTAGTTAAAATAGGGAAGGGGTGTCCAACCTTAAATAGGGTATCTCCATTTGGCTCAGAAAATTTTATTGAAGAATAGGATAAGGATTCGGAGTTATTGTTTTTAGGAAACCCTATAAGTCCTGCTTTAAGGATAAATTCACTTGAAAAAAGCGGTAAAACAATCTCTTTAAATGTGGCGTCATCAATATTGGCAGCCGCCTGGATATTTTGAGCGACAGTATTCATTCGGCCATCAAGACTTCTGATATAACTCCTTATTTGTGATGCCTGAACTGATGACATTTGTTTAAAAATCCTGTTTCTTAGTTTATTTTCAGATGAAATTATATAAAGGGAGAAAAGGAAAGTAATAATTAGCCCAAAGGATAAAGCAAAGATAGCAGGAGGGCTCCTCCACCATGAAGTCCCGGAGAATTCAACATTTTTTTTTCGTGATAAAACCAAAAAGCTGAAACTTAAAACAAGTAGCAAAATTATGGTAAGGGATTTTGGGAGAATACCCGCGTTGGTTTTCTCCTTTTTCCAGGTTTTTTCAGGGATACTTAAACCAACGATCAATAATGGTTCTGTTGAGCGGGGTATTAATATTGCACCAAAACCGGTAAGCACTGAATGATTGCCATTAAAATATGGTCCTTTTGTGGCATATTCCCCTCCATTGTAAATGCTGTCCAATAAAGCAGTAGCCCCAACAAAACGGGTGCCTGGCAATATTGTAATTGTTGAGTCTATATCGGAAACTGATGGCCCATAAACATATAGCCCGTTTTTTCTGGCAATCGTAAAAATTTCATATCCTTTATAAGTTTTGGTTAATGTTTTAAGTTGCTTCATTAATCTATGGTAAGTCGGGATGTAAAGGTCTTGTTCTGAAAAATCAAACGTGGGGACCGTTCTTGGGTTCAGGCCATCGGCAATTATGGATGCATTGGAGACAAGGTAATTACGAATTTCCTGATCTTTTAATTTTTCTAATAGGTATTTTGATGTAAAACCAATAATGGTAACAATATATGCCAATATCAGGATTATCTTTAATACCCTGGTTCGCTGTTTTGGAATTCCATGGCGTTTTTGCTTTTTCCCTGATTTAACAAAAAACTTTATGGATATATATGTAAACGCTGATAATATCAGCAAAATTGCCAAATTTAAGAACATTTGTAAAAACTCTTCTTTAATCATTGTTTTGCTGGCTTATTTAACGTTTTGTATTACGTAACAAAGGTATATTATAATAAATTTCGACTTTTTCATTTATGTTAAATATTCAAAATTATGGCGGTTTTAAGTTATTAAATTAAAAGTTTTTGGATATTGGTTTTGTCAAAAATCTTAAGCAATAAAACCCGGTTTATAACTGTTAAAAATCCATTTAATTAACTTTTGGCACTAACATGGTTAAAAAAATTGCCGGGCTTTAAGAAAATATCAAAAACACTATCCCGTTTTATATTAAACAGTTTGAGCAGTGGACCCATCACTTTTTAAAACAGTTGCATTTTTAGTAAAACCGCAACCCTATACCTTTTTAGCCTGCAACAATTTAAACACAAGCAGGAAATCTTTTTTTATGAAACCAAAGGCAAATAACAAACCAGTATATAAAAGTAAAAATAATCCTTTAACCAACCATACTAAAAATAAGGGAAGATTAGGAAGCTGATATGCCAACCATGAAAAACCGCCCCATAATATCATTAATAGCAACAACAAGGGAACTGAAAAGGTTATATTTTCAAATTTTCGTACTGCATAAACAAACCATACCAGTGAAAATAACTGGGAAACTAAGGTTGAAACCGATGCTCCCGTTTTTCCAAAATGGGGTACAAGAATGAAATTTCCAATAATGTTTACTATGGCGCTGATAATTAATATAAATGATATCTGCATGGTTTTTTTATGTTTATTCAGCGGAAGGGTAAGTAACTGGCGTAATCCTGAAAAAATCAAACCGGCAATTAACAAAGGGACTAAATAAACCGAGGCCTGGAAAAACGCACTTCCATATGAAACAATGTAGGTTATTTCGGGTGAAAAAAGCACAATCCCCAACCCGCCAATAGTTAACAGCACAATAAATAATCTGGTGATTTTCTGAAAAAACATCATGCTGTCATCATTGTGCATTGTTTTAAAAAAGTAGTTCGAGTAGGATGTTATCAGCGATGATACAATTATCATTTGAACCAGGTTAGCCACTTTAAAGGCCATGCTGTACCCTGCTACTTCTTCAAGATTTTGGTACTGGTTTAATATATGCCTGTCACTTAGTGTCAGTACTGTTGTTAAAATTCCCGATAAAGCCAATGGTAAACCGTAATTAATCATCTCCCTGAGGGGATTTGTGAAAAAAAGCGGCTTCATATTACCAATTATTAAGGGCAGCATCGGAATAAAAGTGAAAATATGGGCCAGCATTTGAGCCATGTAAATCCCCTCCAACCCCATTTTTTTAATTTCAAGAAAATAAAACGTAAAACCCAGAAGTATTACAATGTTTAAAGCCGTCCAAATTGTTAACAGAGAAGCCTTCTGCTCAAGCTTTAGCAGGTAAAAGGGTACATCATACATCAACCTGAACAAGGTACCCAAAAGAAAATAAACAATGGTCGAGGTTGAAACCTCATAACGGAAAATGTAATCTCCGTAAAATATAAGCACTACCGCTGAAACAATCAGGGTTAAAAGAGTTGTACAAAAATTAAACGACCAGGTTGTAAAAAAAAGTTGCTTTTTCTCAATAGCAGATTTCATTTCGTGGTACCAGCGTGAAAATCCGCCCTTCACTCCCCATCCCGACAACATTAAAATAAACTGGAACAGTGTTTCAAAAAGTGTTACCACTCCAAACTCCTGCTCATTGATATACTTTAAATATAGCGGAATTAGTATTACCCCACTCAGTTTGGTAATAGTGTTACCAATACTGTAAATGAAGGATTGTTTAAAAACAAACCGGGTTTGATTTTGCATCCTGGCTTCAGATATGAAGGCAAAATTAAAACTTTTGTAGTTATCTTTACAACTGATTTTACGATAACATACATTTGGGTACAAAATATTGATATTAAATCTGCTTTTATGACTCAGGATCCTCTTCGTTTTGGAATAATTGGTTGCGGGCGCATAGCAGGCAGGCATGCCGGGCATATTGCAAATAACGGGCAACTTGTTGCAACTTGTGATATTGTACCTGAAAGGGCCCAACAATTAGCTAAACAATTTGATGCAACACCGTTCCATAACCTTGAAGAATTTCTTTCAGAAAATAAAGGCAAAATAGATGTGGTTTCAGTTTGTTCCCCAAACGGACTTCATGCCCATCATTCAATTGAAGCACTGCGTGCAGGTTATCACGTTCTGTGTGAAAAACCTATGGCAATTACAGTTGAAGATTGTGGAAAAATGATTAATGAGGCAGAAAGGGCAAACAGGAGATTGTTTATTGTTAAACAAAACCGGTTTAACCCACCCATTGAAGCCTTAAAATCAGCACTGGTTGAGAACCGGCTTGGTAAAATTTACAGTGTGCAGTTAAACTGTTTCTGGAACCGGAACGAAAAATATTACAATGAGTCTGAATGGAAAGGTACCCGGGCCCTTGATGGAGGGACCCTTTTCACACAGTTTAGTCATTTTATTGATTTACTTTACTGGCTTATTGGTGATATTAAAAGGGTTTATCCGATAGTCCGTAATTTTGCCCATGAAAAGATAATTGAATTTGAAGACACAGGGGTGGTTGCCATGGAATTTTTTAACGGAACAATTGGGACCATTAATTATACCGTAAACAGTTTTCGCAAAAACATGGAAGGATCCATTACAATTTTCGGTGAAAAGGGTACTGTTAAAGTTGGCGGGCAATATTTAAATGAATTGGAATACCAGAATATTGAAGATTTCAAAATCGAAAATTTGCCCGAAAGCCGCAAACCTAATGACTATGGCGATTATCAGGGGTCTATGTCAAATCACGATAAGGTTTATGAAAACCTTGTGTCAGTATTAACAAACAAAGGGATTATAGCCACAAACGGTTTTGAAGGGTTAAAAACGGTTGAAATTATCGACAAGATCTATTCAGCCGCAAAATAAAAATTAAATGCCAAATCCAACTATTTATAAATCATCAATACGTGATGTTTCCTTTGGAGAAAACGTGAAGGTGGTGGAGCCTGTAAACATGTATGAGTGCAGTATTGGCAACAACTGTTTTGTTGGTCCGTTTACAGAAATTCAGCGAGGTGTTATTGTTGGCGATTATACAAAAATAGAATCTCACTCATTTTTATGTGAACTGGTTACCATAGGCCGTAATTGCTTTATAGGTCACGGCGTTATGTTTATTAACGATACGTTTCAGTCGGGAGGGCCGGCAGGCGGCGATAAAAATAAATGGGGGTCCACAAGATTGGGCAATAATGTTTCTATAGGCTCAAATGCAACAATTCTCCCTGTTGAGATTTGTGATAATGTGGTTATTGGTGCGGGTGCCGTAGTAACTAAAAACATTGCAAAACCGGGAATATATGCCGGTAACCCTGCCCGTTTTCTGCGAAATATTGAATAAAGTTTCGGCCGGGGTGGTAAAGGAAAAAAATCTTCAGATATATTATTCTGCCATCAGCAAATAAAACATTACAACAGCAATTCCATCAGTTTAAAAATACCGATAATGAAATCTCCATAAGGGAAGGTAAATTTTGGTAAGTATTAACACCAGGCTGATAAAATTCAATTATTGTGTAACCACCATCAGGAGATGCCCCTGAAATATTAACCAACGGGGCACATTAACCAACAACCACGCCTTTTACTCTCGTTGCCTGTTACACCTGATCGGCTATGATTATTAGAAGGCCGGGTTGTATTTGACAACAATTAGTTGTCAACCTTTAACCCTCTGCATTTTTGCAAAAATGGTTTTTATTTCTAACCGGTAATTCATGCGAAGTTATTTTACTACTTTTGTTTTGCCTTTACTATTATTGAAAAATAAAGCAAATTTTAATGCAAAAAATTTTATTAACCGACCTGAACAGACAATACGCAACCTTGCAAAGTGAGATTGATGAGGTTATAAAAAATGTAATCGCCAAAAAGGCTTTTATCAGAGGCCCATTTGTTGATGAATTTGAAGAAAATTTCGCCCGGGTAACTGGCATAAAACATGTTGTGGGGGTAGGTAATGGTACCGATGCTCTTTTTATTGCATTAAAAACACTGGGTATTAAAGAAGGTGATGAAGTAATTACTGCAGCAAATTCATTTATTGCCAGTTCTGAAGCAATATCAATGACAGGGGCAAAAGTAGTTTTCGCTGATTGTGATGAATATTATGGTATTAATCCTTCTGATGTTAAACTTAAAATTACCCCCAGAACAAAAGCGGTTATTCCTGTACATCTTTATGG
Source organism: Marinilabiliaceae bacterium (assembly GCA_037439945.1). Taxonomy (GTDB): domain Bacteria; phylum Bacteroidota; class Bacteroidia; order Bacteroidales; family Marinilabiliaceae; genus CALEUX01. The sequence goes on along the minus strand of JBBIVA010000007.1, from coordinate 30,551 downwards.
CCAACCTGTTGCTGTTGATGAAATTTTAAAAATAGCGGACGAACATAACCTTTTTGTAATTGAAGATGCCGCCCAATCGGTAATGGCCGAATACAGTGGAAAACAAACAGGGAACTTTGGCAATTTTGCCACTTTCAGCTTTTTCCCGGGTAAAAACCTTGGTGCCTATGGCGATGCAGGGGCTTTGGTTTCAAACAATACTGATTTGTTTAACAGGGCTAAAATGTATGCCAACCATGGCCGGATTAACAAATATGATCATGAGTTTGAAGGTATAAACAGCAGAATGGATGGAATTCAGGGTGCTATACTTAATGTAAAACTTAAATATTTGCAACAATGGACAAACCGCCGGAGAGAAATTGCCGGTAGTTATAAAAATATTTTATGTGAAGTTGATGGTGTTATTCTTCCCCTTGAAAGAGAAAACAGTAAACATGTTTATCATATTTTTGCAATACGGGTTGATTCATCCATAAGGGATAACCTGGTTAGCTTTTTAAAGAAAAAATACATTGAAACAGGGGTCCATTATCCAATTGCCCTACCTAATTTAAAGGCCTACAGTTATTTGAATCATAGCCCATCTGATTTCCCAAATGCAACCCAGTATTCAAAACAACTGGTAAGTCTTCCCATTTTTCCTGAACTTTCCAATGAAGAGATTATTTATATAACAAATCAAATTAAAGAATTTTTTAATCGTTTATAAGTATGCGGTTTCTTAAAATATCGACTTACTACAGGGGTTTCCTCAACGATTACTATAAAACTTGTTCGCAGGTAAAAAACTTATCCTATAGTGAACAATACAACCATTTAATGAACCGCTATTTTGCCTGGTCTGACAATTATGGAGTTTTACTGGGGAAAAAGGGTATTGAAACCTGGGAAATAGTGGCTAATGCCGAGTATATGCAAAAGGCCTGGGCAATTGAAAATGAAGTTCCAATTAACAACGGCCTTGAAGGTATTTTATTAAAGCAAATAATTAAATATAATCCTGATATAATTTATTTTCAGGATAGTATAACCTATAACGGAGATTTTATTATTAAACTGCGGGAGCTAATACCCCGGCTTAAATTATGTATTGGTAATTTGTGTGCCCCGTTTGGCTCATCACAGGTTAATTCTTTTAAAGCATTTGATTATTTTACGGTTTGCTCGCAGTTTTTCAAAAACCAGTTAAAGGTTTTCGGAATTGAAAGCATAATTATTCCACATGCCTTCGACCATCGTATTTTACCACAAATTGACCTGGATAATAATTTTACGGAAACATCCTTTATTTTTCTGGGTTCCATTTTTGCCGATGAAGGGTTTCACAGCATGAGGCTTCAGGTACTTGAAAAACTAGTAAAGGAGAATATCCCTTTTCATTTTTATGGTAATTTGCCCGACACAAGTAAAACCGCGTTATTAAAAAAACAGGCTTCATATTTAGCCGGCAGGTTTTTTGATAACGTTGGATTGCAAAAAATTACCGACGGCATTACGGTTCTCCGGAAGGGCAGAAACCACAACGCTATGCCCCGGATGTTAAGTTTGCCAAAGCAAATTTATGATGTTGCAAGGCCGCCACTTTTTGGACTTAACATGTTTAAAGCATTATCGAGAGCAAGTATTGGTTTTAATATTCATATTGATTGTGCCGGAGATTATGCCGCAAATATGCGTATGTTCGAAACCACCGGGGTAGGTACCTGTTTAATAACTGACAATAAAAGCAACCTGAAGGATTTCTTTATTGATAACCAGGAAGTTGTTACATACAGTTCGCCGGCTGAATGTTTGGATAAAATTAAGTGGCTGCTATACAACCCATCTGAATGTAAAAAAATAGCAATTAACGGACAAAAAAGAACTCTTGTCCACCATAATTTTGAAAACCGTGTTGATTTGTTTTATGATTATATGGTGCAAAAAATCAGATAGTCTCAATTAATTTTCGTCCGGTTAACGATGTTGGCTTTGATTCAACAATCAGTTCAAGTAACCTATTGTAAAAAGCTGTAATACCGGGGTATTGGTATTCATCAAGCCGACAGTTGTGCCACAAAAGGGAAAATATACCGCCAAACTTACGGGCTTCAGTAATAAGCTGGCGTGTTGAATTTTCTATTTCTTCATAATCCAAGCCCCGGTAATTTAAAACAGTAACATCCATCATTGTAAGTGGAATTTCCCAAATGTCTATCATCTCATCCCTTTCAAAATCATATGGTTTAAAAGGGTAACAGTAACCATTTCTATAACCCTCATGCTCAGCAAAGGCAAGTGTTGTATCATATTTTATGCCTGCTTTTACCAGCAATCGAAAGGTATTAGGGTGGAAAAATCTAAGGAAATGTTGGCGGGCCCCTTTGGGTTTATGACCTATAGCTTTGGTTATTTCACGTACCTGCTGCATCATACTTGATTCATGCTTAGCCGAATGAATGGTGCCATGTAAACCAACCTCAAAACCATCTTTTAGCAATTCTTTTATAAGGCGTTTGATTTTTTTATCAGAAAACTGGTATCTGGAATCCATATTTGAATGTTCCTGCTTTAGAAAAAAAAACGAGGAACGTATCCCAAGGCGTTTCTCCTGTTCAACCATCTTATCAAAATTCCACCAGGGGTCGTTTTTTCGAAATGGGTTTAATCTGAACAACAAACCCTTAAAAAAGAGTTTTAAAGTTAAAGATTTACTGTAGTAACGGTCCGATAACCCAAAGTATTGCTTTAGCTTAAAAAATATTTCACGAAAATGATAAAAAGCTATACGGTCAACATCGTGGCTTAATAAGAAACCAAAATCCGGAAATAATCTTTTGCGCTCAATTAATTTGTTGTGGAATATCCCGAAAGCTTCGAAACCCTGAACCATTGCTTCAAAGTAATAGTTAACCAAAGGCAGTTTTGTGCTTTTAAGCCTGTTTTGAATTGATATATCATGCGGGTACCTTCCTATAAAATCGCGGTTACAGGTTTGCAACTCTTGCCAACCCGATAAAAGATAAAATACCGATTTTACGTAATCATGATAAAAAATAAGATTACCGTTATTGTCAATATCAAACAACTTTGAACTTGGTGATAGTGAAAACAAGACAGGGAAGCAGGTGTTAAAAACAGTCAGGTCAATCGGTTGTGGAACCGGGGAATCCGAAAGGGGAAAGATAATTTTACCGGCAAATTCCTTGTAATGGGTTTCATAATTGTTTACAAACCGGAAAAGGTTGGAAATATTTTTGTCCTCTTTCCAATGTTGCTTAAAATGGAAGAGGGTATAATCAATTTGTTTTGCCGACAGCCTGTTCATTTATTATTGGGCAATTTTGGGATATTCACATTAACCCCGGGTTAAAAAATAATATCTGTAATATGCTTTGATCCTTACATTTGCTATGTTATAAAAATAATTCAAAGTATTTAATGAATTATTAGGGTTAGAGGCTTTACCAATTCAAAACCGGATATTCACAAAAATATTATAGTTGAACATCAAATATAATCTGAATAAATAAAAACAAATGCCTTGTTGGAGCAAAATTTAGTAACCAATGTACTTTTTAATTTAAAAAAACAGGGCTTTTAAGCTTATATTATTCAATTAAAATAATTAATCCAGACTTTCCTGAAAAAATCTCTCCCGGAATTTGGGCATAATACACCTTTGAAAAGAAAAACAGGGTTGGCCATTTTAACAAAAAAGCAATATAAATGTTAGGTAATCAGCATGTAATGTGTTGTTGTCCTTAGTGATAAATCAATAACCGTTACAGGCTTATTACAACCCATTTTGGATTAAGATTTATACTGAAAACCGAATTTAGAAAAGCTTGCTGCTAAAAACCCGGATTATCTTTTTCTAATCAATACAAGGTTGTACGCAACATTCTGTTAAACAAACCTGTTTTAACCTTTATTATGGTTTTAGTTCGGGTAACATTATCGGTAAAAGGGTTAAATCATAATTTTTTGCGTTATATTTGCACCTAATTTGAGGATGTTATATCCCTTCTTTTTTTGTCCATATTGCTAATATAATGATGAATACTAACGCAAGGCGCAAGCTTCGCAGCTCATATGCAACTACAATTATCAGCATTTCACTGGTTTTGTTTTTGTTGGGTATCATCGGTTTTTTGATATTAAATGCCCAAAGACTGGCAGTGCATGTTAAGGAAAATCTTGGATTTACCATATTAATAAAAGATAATGCCCGTGAAGCCGAAGTTAAACGGTTGCAAAAAATTTTAAGTGCCGCCCCTTATGCACGTTTGGTTGAATATGTAGATAAGGACCAGGCTGCTAAAATCCTCAAGGATGAGCTGGGCGAAGATTTTGTTGAGTTTTTAGGTTATAACCCTCTTTTGTCGTCAATTGAAGTTAAACTGGCGGCACAATGGGCAAACCCCGATAGTATGGCTTTAATAGAAGCCGAGGTTATGAACTTTCCACAGGTAAAGGATGTTTATTATCAGAAAAACCTTCTCCAGGCGGTTAGCGAAAACATAAAGAAAATAACCCTGGTTTTGGCAATGTTTAGCGGGTTGTTGCTTTTTATATCTATGGCGCTCATTAACAACACAATACGCCTTTCTGTTTACGCTCGCAGGTTTCTCATTCGAACAATGCAGCTTGTTGGAGCAACACGAGGGTTTATCCGAAGGCCTTTCCTCCTGAAAAGCGTTTTACATGGTCTGGCAGGGGCAACTCTTGCAATAGCCCTATTGGCCTTATTGATATACGGTATAGGAAAGGAGCTTGAAGGTGTTATAGGTTTCTCTGACATTCTTTTGGTTGGAACCCTTTTTTTAATTGTAATTATTATTGGTATTTTAATAACCCTTATATCAACATTTTTTGCAGTAAACAAATATTTACGTCTTAAAACTGACCAACTTTATTTTTGAAATTTATTTCCTATGTCAAAAAAAGAAAATACCAAAAAGTTTGAACTGGCCCTGGATAAGGAGAATTATATCTTACTGGCTATTGCCTTTGCAATTGTTGTTATAGGTTTCATTCTTATGATAGGCGGTGGAAGTGACGATCCTGAGGTCTTTAGCCAGGCCGTTTATGGTTTTCAGAGAATAACACTGGCCCCCATTGTTGTATTGTTTGGCTTTGTGTTTGCAATTTATGCAATAATGAAAAAGCCCCGGGTTGATAAAAAACAATAAAAACATCATCACTTTTTATGAGTTGGATTGAAGCAATAATCCTTGGCATTATACAAGGGTTAACAGAGTTTTTACCTGTAAGCAGCAGCGGACATCTCGAAATCGGCAAGCATCTGTTAGGAGTTGAAAGCGCTGATAATCTTGGTTTTACTGTTGCAGTTCATGGTGCCACAGTATTAAGTACATTGGTGGTTTTTAGAAATGACGTGGGTACGTTATTAAAAGGGCTGTTCAAATTTTCATGGAACACCGAAACAAAATATATTTCTGCATTGGCGGTTTCTATGGTTCCAATTGCAGTTACAGGGTTGTTTTTTAAAGCCCATGTTGAAGCAGTTTTTAATTCCGGTTCAATCCTGTTAATTGTGGGATTAATGCTTCTGGTTACCGGTGGCTTGCTAATGATTGCCTACTTTCGCAAATCAGGAAACAAAGAGATTGGGTTTAAAGAAGCCTTTATTATTGGAATTGCCCAAACAATAGCAGTTATGCCCGGAATTTCGCGTTCAGGCGCAACAATTGCAACAGGGCTTCTTCTTGGTAACAGAAAAAATGAAATAGCAAGGTTTTCATTTTTAATGGTATTGGTTCCAATACTCGGCGAAAATTTGCTTAGCATAGTTAAAAGCAGCACAACCACAGGGGTGACCGATAGTGTTGGTTTTATACCATTATTAGCCGGTTTTGTTGCTGCATTTATAGCCGGTTTAGTTGCCTGTAAGTGGATGGTCGAACTGGTTAAAAAAGGAAAACTCATTTGGTTTGCAATTTATTGCTGTATAATAGGGGCCATTGCGGTTACCGGTAATTTGATGGGATTTTAAGCAGACTGTTTATTTGATATTAGAAATTTATTGGCTGAATGGAGGAATTATTTAAAAATTATGGACTGCTTAACGGTTGTGGGGCCAGCGATTTTATAGACGGACGTATTTTGCTTATAGATAAACCATTTGGATGGTCGTCTTTTGATGCTGTTAATAAAGTACGGTCGCTACTACGCAATATTATTGATATAAAAAAAATAAAAGTTGGGCATGCCGGTACACTAGATCCCTTGTCAACGGGACTAATGATTTTATGTACAGGCCGTTTTACAAAGAAAATTGAAAGTTTAATGGGTATGGACAAGGAGTATATTGCTTCAGTAACCTTTGGAAGTACAACCCCATCCTTTGACCTTGAAACAGGAATTGATAAGACTTTTGAAGCAAACCATATTACATTGCAATTACTTAAGGAAGCATTAAATTTGTTCAAAGGTAAACAAATGCAAACCCCTCCGCAGTATTCTGCAATTCAGATAAATGGTAAACGCGCATATGAGCATGCCCGAAAGGGTGACAAAGTTGAACTTATTAATCGTGAAGTTGAGTTTAAAGAACTTGAAATTGTTGAATTTGAAAATCTTACAGCAAAGATCAGGGTGCTGTGCAGTAAAGGAACTTATATAAGATCATTTGCCTATGATTTAGGTAAAGCTTTGCAATCAGGTGCACATTTGTCAGCTTTACAACGAACGGCAATTGGCCCTTTTAATTTAAAAGAGGCTTTAACAATTGACCAAACAGAAAAATATTTACAGGAAAATCAAACAAAATGAGTTTCCAAACGTAAAAACCAGGCTTATTTTTGCATTAAAAAAACTACTATATTACAATAATTTGATTATCGCCATGAAGTTATCAAAATTTAAGTATAAACTGCCTGATGAGCTTATAGCGCTTCATCCAACCGAGAGAAGGGATGAGTCGCGGTTAATGGTAATTCATCGTTCAACCGGAAAAATAGAACACAGAATTTTCAAGGAAACAATAGAATACTTCGATCAGGATGATGTATTGGTTTTTAACGATACAAAAGTTTTTCCTGCACGCCTGTATGGCAATAAAGAAAAAACCGGTGCCGAAATAGAAGTTTTCTTACTTCGGGAACTGAATAAAGAACAAAGGTTATGGGATGTTTTGGTTGATCCGGCCCGTAAGATAAGAATTGGGAACAAACTATATTTTGGTAACAATGATTTATTGGTTGCAGAGGTAATTGATAACACAACATCAAGAGGACGTACATTGAGGTTTCTTTTCGACGGGTCCTACGATGAGTTTAAGAAAGCCCTTTACGGATTGGGAGAAACTCCGCTTCCAAAATTTATTAAACGACCAGTTGAGCCCGAAGACAGCGAACGGTACCAAACTATATTTGCCCAAAATGAAGGGGCCGTGGCTGCACCCACAGCAGGGCTGCATTTTAGCAGGGAACTTTTAAAAAGACTCGAAATAAAGGGAACACATTTTTCATATGTAACCCTTCATGTTGGATTAGGTAATTTCCGTACGGTTGATGTTGAAGACCTTACAAAACATAAAATGGACTCGGAGCAGATTGTAATTACCGATAAAGCTGCCGACATTATTAACCTTGCCAAAGACAAGAAAAAGAAAGTGTGTGCAGTTGGTACCACAGTTATGCGAACCCTTGAAAGCTCAGTAAGTACATTCGGGCATGTAAAGCCATATGAAGGCTGGACTAACAAATTTATTTTCCCTTCATACGATTTTAGCGTGGCAAATTGTATGATATCAAACTTTCATCTGCCGCTGTCAACTCTCTTAATGATGGTATCTGCCTTTGGGGGTTATGATTTGGTTATGAAAGCATACAAAAGTGCAGTTAAGGAAAAATACCGGTTTGGTACTTATGGCGATGCAATGCTTATATTATAGTAAAGGTTTGTTAAAGAAACAAAGCATGAAAGAATCTCCCGGCCAGGCAATTAAACCAAAGGCCGGGTTTCTTTTTTGTTTTGCCACTATCCTTTTTTTTTTATAACTTTTATATCTCTAAACAAGGTAAATAGTTTTAGTTATTTGGTGGAATTTTAAACTTGCAAATATTCATGATAAAGGTTCTTGTACCAATAAAATTTTCTGAATATTCAATAAACGCGTTAAAATTTGGATTGAACCTGGCAGAAAAATTTCCGGCAGAGATTACCATATTACATTGTTTTGCCAATTTTGCTCCAAAATATGAGCCCGATGAATTTGGTAAAACCGCCGTCTTACACAATCCTATATCAGACGTTGAACCAGAAAAGAGAGAGGAAGAATTAAGGGAAAAGCTCAGGCGGTTAACTGAAGAGAAAATCCACTCCCTTAATGAGTTGCAGAGAAATAACATTACACTTAAATACAGGTTTGAATTTGGATATCCAGAAGATGTTATTTCATCAATTAGCCAGAATGAAGGTTTTGATGTTATTATTATGGGGACAAAAACCAAAGGAGAAACTATAAAAGAGCTACTTGGAAGTATCACAGGCGATGTTATTCAAAAAGTTACAGCCCCGGTTTTGGCCGTTCCGGCTCATTCATCAATTGATTTATCCATGATAAGGAAAGTTATGTTTTTAACTGAGTTTAATAAATATGACTATATTTCATTACACAGGCTTATTAGAATAATTTCACCATTTAACACCCAAATTTATGCAGTTCATTACTGCCATAAGAAGCAAACCGAAGAAGATTGTAAAGGGCTGAAGAAATTAAAAGAATACTGTGACTCAACATACCGGAACCATAATATTCATTTTCAAATTATAATAGGGAATGATTTTGTTTCTACCATAGAAAACTTTACATCTCAAAACTGTATTGATATATTAGCAATGACCAGGAAAAAGCGAAATATACTGCAAATATTGTTTAGCAATGGAATAATACGCAAATTGCTTTTTCACACCGACATACCTCTGTTGGTATTTCATTCTTAAACATATTTTTTACTGTTGTTGTTAATTTATTCATGAAGGTATTTGGATATTCCTTTATTTTGCTGAGAATTGAAATTGTTGAAGGGAAGGAAAAAAACATATTTAAATGCTTAGGGTATGACAAAGAATAAAATGAAAATTGGAATTTTGTCAGCAGGGGGAGATTGCCCCGGGATTAACGCTGCCATCAGGGGGGTTGGTAAAACGGCAATAGTGCAGTATGGAATGGAGGTAGTAGGCATAATCAATGGATTTAGCGGACTTCTTGAGAAAGATACAATTGAATTAAATGAACAGTTGTTATCAGGAATTCTTACCCTAGGAGGTACAATTTTAGGGACCTCAAGGTTAAAACCCTATAAAGAAGTTGAGGGGGAGGACCCTACTGCCAAACCCGACCAGATTAAAAAAAATTATCACAAATTGGGTTTGGATGCACTGGTTTGTATTGGTGGCAATGGAACCCAGAAAACAGCAAATATGCTTTCAAAGGAAGGCCTTAAAATTATTGGGGTACCAAAAACAATCGACAACGATGTTTGGGGTACTGATGTTACCTTCGGATTTGATACTGCTGTTTATATTGCCACCGGGGCAATTGACCGTTTGCATACAACAGCCAACTCGCATAAAAGAGTAATGGTAATAGAAGTAATGGGGCATATGGCAGGATGGATCGGGCTCTATTCGGGAATTGCCGGCGGTGGTGATGTAATCCTAATCCCTGAAATACCTTACAACCTTGAAGCTGTGGCTGAATGTTTAATTGAACGGAGTAAAAAAAAGAAACCATATTCAATTGTTGTTGTGGCTGAGGGTATTGAAAAAATGGCCAAGAAATCTGCCGGCGCTTTTATAGGAAAGCAAATAAGAAAAATGACAGGTCTCGAAACCAGGGAAACTATTCTGGGATACATACAAAGGGGCGGAAGCCCAACACCCACCGACCGTATACTGGCCACCAGATTTGGGGCATATGCAGCCCAGTTAATTAATGAACAAAACTTTGGGACCTTGGTTGCACTACGTAACGGTGTAATTACATCGGTTCCATTAGATGAGGTGGGAGGGAAAATCAAATTGGTCGAACCTGATAACGGATTGGTAGAAAAAGGAAGGCAGATGGGTGTTTGTTTTGGTGATTGTTAATTATTTTAGCCATTAAACAACTTCCATAAAGTAAAAAAACAGCGTACAACCGTTAAACTGAAATAGACCTAAATAGAGATACATAACCGGGTTAAATTTTGCTGTCAACAACCAAAATTTAAACACACCATAATTGCGTTAAATCCATGCAAAAAGATAAAATATTTGACTTAAACGGGGAGTTAATACTTTTAACACCCCAGGAAATTATTAAAAGAGCAATAGATTTATTTGGAAATAAAATCGCACTTTCATCAAGTCTTGGTGCCGAAGACCAGGTTTTAACCGATATGTTGGTTAAAATTAATCCACACATCACAATTTTTACTCTCGATACAGGACGTTTATTCCCCGAAAGTTATGAATTGATAGACAGGACCGCCCGAAAGTACAAAAAGCCGGTTGAGATTTTTTTCCCTGATAAAAACAAGGTTGAAGAGATGGTGAATAAAAAGGGAATAAACCTTTTTTATGAAAATATTGAAAACCGTAAGCTTTGCTGTCATGTACGAAAAATTGAGCCATTAAAACGAGCTTTTTCAGGATTGGGGGCATGGATATGCGGCCTTAGGGCATCACAATCTGTTACCCGCAGTAACATAAGTGTTATTGAATGGGACGAAGGTAACAACCTGGTTAAGGTTAACCCTCTGGCTTTATGGAGCGAACAACAGGTTTGGGATTATATTAGGGAAAACAAAGTTCCCTATAATGTATTACACGATAAGGGCTTCCCGAGTATTGGCTGTCAACCATGTACCAGAGCAGTTATGGAGGGTGAAGATGTAAGGGCAGGCCGTTGGTGGTGGGAAAACCCTGAATCAAAAGAATGCGGGTTGCATAAAAGATAAATAAGCCAACCTGCGGGAGGCAATAATTCGAAACGTTGGTAAAAACCTGTGGGTTTTTTGTTATTATCAGGTACCCGTTCCCTTGAGTAGTTAATAAAACCCGGATTGAGCCCGGGTTATTTTATTTCCTCAAAATCTACGTAATCACCCTTGTTTGAATAGGTCGAGGAAGTTTTGTAATTGCCATCGATAGTTACTTTTCCCTCCTCTTTCTTTTTTTTGTTAATATAATCGCTATAGGCTTTCTTTTTGTTTTGTTCCATTTTTTGCACCCTGTTTGCAATAAACAGGGGTAAAAAAATTCTGCCTATAATTTTCATTAAATAATAAAAAACAATAAGAAATATTATAACTTTTAACAACATAGTACCTTTGTTTAGGAAAAATTTCAGAAAAATTAAATAATCAAACAGGTTTCACCTACAAAATTATTAATTCTCTTCAACAAGTTTTAAAACCCCTTTACCTGATTTTATCTCGTTTACAGCAGCAATAACAGTTTCATCCAACTCATTAATTATTGGATAAAAACCCTCATTATCGATAATATTACGGGCTATGTACGCCTTAAGTTCAACATCAATAAGCTTAAACGATTTATTAAACTGCGATTTATTGAATTTAACACCACGTTCTTCGGCAAATTTAACTAATTGCTGTGCCACGGGTTGTCCGTCAAGGTAAGTTTTAATTGACCTGGCAGTTTGATAATGTTGTAGTTTCGACCTGTTAATGTCACTGTATTTTAAGGCAAACTGGTATATAAGCCCGTTTTCGCGTAGCGAATAATAATATTTTGTTAATGATAAAGTATCACGTGGCACAAAAACATCGGGCATAACCCCTCCTCCGCCATAAACCACACGTCCACCTTTTGTAAAATACTTTAATGAATTATCTATTAAAATGCTGTCTTTCTCAAAAAACTCGCCATGTTCAAATCTTGAAATAATATCACGGTGATAATCCTCCACTCCGTTTTCATAAGGTTTTTGAATACACCTGCCGCTGGGGGTGTAATACCTTGCCACAGTTAGCCTTAGTGCACTTCCATCGGGTAAATTCATTTGTTGCTGAACAAGCCCTTTACCAAACGACCTGCGCCCAACAACTATTCCCCGGTCGTTATCCTGTATGGCTCCTGCAAAAATTTCACTGGCCGAAGCGCTCATTTCATCAATTAATACAGTAACATCAATATCCTGGCACGAACCCGAACCATTTGAATAAACATTCTGGCGTGGGCTTGAGTGCCCTTCTGTATAAACAATAAGGTCGCCTTTCTTTAAAAATTCGTTGCACATACTGATGGCAATATCAAGATAACCCCCCGAGTTATTTCTTAAATCAACCACTACATTTTTGCAGTTATGGGCCTTAAGTTTTGCCATAGCCGTAAGAAATTCCTGATATGTATTACGGCCAAACCGGCTTACCTTAATATATCCTATAGAATCGCTTATCATATATGATGTTTCAACACTGAAAACCGGAATATTTCCACGGGTAATTTCAAAATTATATAGCGATTTTATATTGTGCCTTTTTATGCCAACCCTCACATTTGTTCCTATTTCCCCCCGAAGCATGCCAACAATATTGTCGCTGTTTAGCTTTACCCCGGCAATAATACTGTCGTTAACAGTCACAATCCGGTCGCCTGGCATAACTCCAACTTTTTCTGATGGGCCTCCCTTTACAACACTAATTACCAATACAGTATCGTTTTGCATACTAAACTGAACCCCAATTCCTCCAAAATTACCATCAAGCTCCTGGTTTGCAGCCAGTAAATCTTCAGCCGGAATATATACTGTATGGGGGTCAAGGTGCTTTATTACATCAGGAATAATTTTTTCAACAAGCTCTTTTTTATTAATACTGTCAACATAATCTTCTTCAATAATTTTTATTATAGCTTCAAGTTTATTGGTTTGCGGATAAATTAATAATCTGTTCCCGTTGGCTCCCTGGTAAAAACCAGACTGCCACACCCTGCCAAAATAAAAACCAACCACAAGAACGGTTGCAATTATAACCGGGAAAAGAATTTGTTTTAAACTGTTTTTGTATTCCATTTTTAATGAATATCGAATAAATTATTTTTTTATCTGAACCACTTCAATGTTTGCTCTTTTCAATAAGTTTATACCATCCTCAAGCCTGTAGTTTTCAAGAAATACAACCCTTTTTATTCCTGATTGGATAATAAGTTTTGCGCACTCAATACAAGGCGATGATGTTACATACAATGTTGCACCGTCAGAACTGTTGTTACTGCGCGCCACTTTGGTTATGGCATTTGCTTCGGCATGCAAAACGTATCCTTTGGTTTCATTGTTCTCATCCTCGCATTCATTTTCAAATCCTGATGGTGTTCCGTTATAGCCATCACTTATAATCATTTTGTTTTTAACCAGCAAAGCTCCAACCTGCCTCCTTTTACAATAACTGTTCTGAGCCCATATTCCGGCCATTGCCAGGTATCTTTGGTCTAACAATGCTTGCTTATGCAAATCGTTTTTTAACTTTTCTACTGCCATTTTTACTTAAAACAGTGACATCTGAAATAATCCGGATGATGTTGGCGGATTGATTTTTTATGATAACCATCTTATCAATACAATGGTTATGCAAAAGTAACAAAGATTGTTTATTGTGGTTAATTAATTTTTGTAAAATAACCAAACCCCGGATATTATTCCTGATTATCACTAATAAATTTTTAGGATGTCACAATATTACATTAAAAATTAAATTAATTGATGAAATTTGCATATCAGATTATTAATATGCTAAAATATTGCAGGTAAGCGGCGTTTATTTTAAAAAAAAGTTCTTCCCTCAGGGCAATTATTGCAAATTGAAATATCTTTTTTCCCGGTCAGAATTTTAGCCCTGAAACTTGTCATAAGGTTCCCTTTCCAAATGTTTTTCAGGTAATTGTTATTAATATCGCCAGGCGAATATTCTAGCTCTTTATCATAACAACAGGGAACAACCTTACCATTCCACGCGATCACCAGCGAACCCCACTGCTTTGGGCAATGGTTATACATTTTTTGTTTCATTTCATAAGATCCGTCATGCTTTTTTATATACCTTGAATGTTTTTTAATTGATGATGGTTCAATAATATTGTTGCCGAACCTGTTTATTTGTGCCTGTTTTAGATTGAGCCGGTCAACTCCTGCTGATTTACACCATTTTTTAACTACACCTGTTTCGTTTTGGTTATGTAAAAAAACCACCATCTGAACAGTAACAAACGGAGTGATTTTTCCAGATTGGTTTCTTTTTTCAATTAACCGTTCAACACTCTCCTTTACTTTGATCAGGCTGCCCCCGATTCGGTATTTTGAGTAGGTTTCAATGCTGAATCCATCCATTGAGATTATTATCTCGCTTAATCCGGAATCAATAAGTTTTTGAATATTTTCTTCTTCAAGGGTTTGGCTGTTTGTACTTAAACAGGTGTAAATATTACGCTGCAGGGCCAAATACACCATTTGTGGAAGGTGAGGACTTAGCATGGGTTCTCCCTGAAAATACAAATTGGTCCACATTAATTCATCACCAGCATCATTTAATATTTTTGAAAATAAAGCAGGGGCCATAACTCCTCCTTTGCGGTTAGTAACACCCGCCCCAACCGGGCATTCGGGGCAATGCAGGTTACAATGGCCGCACGGTTCGGCCGATATTGCCCAGGGCAAACCCAAAACAACAGGTTTTTTTTTCAGCCTCGACAAATAGAAGCTAACAGTCAAAAGAATAATGTTCCAAGTTCTTTTTAACGATAAAAATTTGAAACAGAATAACCAGTAAGTAATTTTTCTTTTTATCGAAAACCACATAAATTCCATCCTAAAATTATCCCCATATATAAGGGGCATGAATTTAACAAACCAATGTTAATAAGGTTTTTTGTTGCAATAATAACATCAAAACACTCCTTCTAATTGTAAACATTATCGTTATATTTGTAGTTAATTGAAAAAACCAAAATAACATAATGGAAGAGGATAAAACCTCATTATTAAATCAGATAAACTCCCCGCTGGATCTCAGAAAACTTGCTGATGACCAGCTGTCGCAACTTTGTAATGAACTGCGCGAATTTATTATTGATGCTGTTTCCTGTAATCCGGCTCATTTTGGGGCCAGCCTGGGTGTTGTTGAATTAACAGTTGCCCTTCATTACGTTTTCAATACACCCAAAGATAAGCTAATTTGGGATGTTGGCCATCAGGCGTATGGGCATAAAATTTTAACAGGCCGCAGGGATTTGTTCCACACAAACAGAAAATACAAGGGGATTAGTGGCTTTCCAAGCATTTTTGAAAGTGAATATGATGCATTTACTGTGGGGCACTCATCCACTTCAATATCTGCAGCGTTGGGAATATCGACAGCCTATCAGCAAATTGGAGAAACCGACAGGCAGGTAGTTGCAATTATTGGAGATGGATCAATGACGGCGGGGCTGGCTTTTGAAGGGTTAAACAATTTGGCGGCAATGCAAAACAATGTATTGATCATCCTCAATGATAACAACATGGCAATTGATCCAAATGTTGGGGGATTAAGCGATTATTTGGTTGATATTGCCACAAGCCATACTTATAACAAAGTCCGAAAGGAATTATTTAAAACCCTGGGAAAGTTAAAACTAGCCGGACCACGCTCACGCGAGATGGTTGTAAAGGTTAACAATAGTATAAAAACATTGTTAACACGGCAAACAAATATTTTTGAGGGATTGAATATCAGGTATTTTGGCCCGGTTGACGGGCATGATATTTTAAGATTAAAAGAAATATTAACAGATTTGCGCGATATTTCCGGCCCCAAGGTTCTGCATGTTATAACAAAAAAAGGGAAGGGGTTTAAGCTGGCCGAGGAGAATCAAACAGCATGGCATGCACCGGGAGAAATGTTCAACAAAATAACGGGAGAGCCTATTGAACAACCATCTGAAAAAAATAAACCACCACGTTTTCAGGATGTATTCGGACATACAATTGTTGAACTTGCACAAAAAAACGAAAAGATTGTAGGTATTACCCCGGCAATGCCAACAGGGAGCAGCCTGAATATTATGATGGGGGCAATGCCAAAAAGAGCTTTTGATGTTGGAATTGCCGAACAGCATGCCGTGACCTTTTCAGCCGGATTAGCCATCACAGGGATGTTACCATTTTGCAATATATACTCATCGTTTATGCAGAGGGCATATGATCAGGTAATCCATGATGTGGCGCTTCAAAAATTAAATGTGGTATTCTGCATCGACAGGGGAGGCCTGGTGGGGCCCGATGGTGCTACCCATCACGGGGTTTACGACCTGGCCTTTATGAGAACAGTTCCAAATATGATCATTTCATCGCCAATGGATGAATCGGAAATGCGAAATTTAATGTACACAGCCCAGCTTCCTGATAAGGGACCTTTTGTGATCAGGTATCCGCGCGGCATTGGTTCAATGGTTGAATGGAGAACACCTTTTAAAGAGATTGGGATTGGCACAGGAAGATTGCTTAGGGATGGGGGCCAGCTTGCCTTTTTATCATTGGGGCCCATTGGGGTTAAAGTTGCAAGGGTTTGTGAAAATCTTGCTGATGAAGGATTTTCGGTTGCTCATTATGATATGCGGTTTGTTAAACCCCTCGATGAGGAGTTACTAAACCAGGTGTTTTCTAAATTTAAACGGGTAATAACAATAGAAGAAGGAGCGCTGCATGGTGGATTTGGAAGTGCGGTTGTAGAATTTATGAACGACAACGGTTATAGCAGCATAGTAAAGCGAATGGGGATTCCCGACAGGTTTATTGAACATGGCACCCAAACCGAATTAAACAGGGAATGTGGTCTCGATATTGAAAGCATGAGACAAAATGCCAGGGATATCATTAACAGTCACATGTTATAAAACACCTTTGTTTTGTCAAACAAAACCTGCCCCGACTTTAAGGGAAACACCCTATAAATAAAATTGCATACATAGCAGTTCCACCGAAAAGTAGGTGCAGGAACTCATTCCTAAAAAATTAAATTTTATTTTGATGAAACCTACTTGTTTGCAAAAAAACGCAAACGTATATTATAATCAAAGGCGAACGAAGTCTGTCAAATATGGGCGGGGCCAGAATGAGCCATGTGGTCCTGCCTGTTCACGAAACAGGTTACCCCCATGTGCAGGGACAGGCTATCCGGCCTTTTTAATGAAATTTAGGTTTGGAAAAAATAACTTAATAAATTATTCGGGTAATAACCCCATCATGAATTTAACTGCCTCTCTTCAACAGTCGAAAAAAGGTAATTGATTTTATGAATTAAATCATCGCCCTGGGCCGGCTTTATTACAAAAGCATCAAACCCTGATTTTAATAAAGCCTGGTGTTCGCTTTGCTTTTCGCTGCATGTTTGAATTATCATGGGAATTTGTATGCCTGCTGATTTTAACAGTCTGGAAAGCTCCGGGGCACCAATATCTGTTAAATTATGGTCCATTAAAACCAGGTCAATATCTTTTCGCTTTAGCAGTAGATGTCTTGCTGATGATCCTGATCTGGCTGAAAGTACTGTAATCCTGGTTTTTTCGAGCTGCTTTTTTAGCTGAAGGTGAACACTGCTGTTTTCATCAACCAGTAAAAGCATTTTATTGCTCCAGTCGGGGGTATGACCAAGGGATGCAACACTTTGATAAGCAATTTCTGGTGTGGGTTGAATTGAAAGTTGTTCACTTTCATCAGCAGGCGACTCATTATTAAGGGCACTTCCCTCAAGGGAGAAGAAAAACTCTGAACCTTTTCCTTTTTCTGAAATAAGTTGAATTTCTCCCCCCATTGCTTCAACCAGTTTTTTGCAAATTGCTAAACCCAGCCCGTTACCACCATATTTTTTTGAAGGTGTTTCTTCTTCCTGCCGGAACGCATCAAATATTATTTCGTGGTTTTCAGGGGCAATGCCAATACCAGTATCCTTTACAAAAAACCGAACACGGGCGTTTTCATAATTATAACCGAATTCTATAAATCCTTCGTGAACAAATTTTAGGGCATTATCCAATAAATTATTAAACACCTGTAATAGCCGCACAGGGTCAGCAGTAACAAATATTTGGTCATTATTGCAAGGTTTATTAAGGTATACTTTAACATTTCCCTTTGATTGCAGGTCAACTCTTTTCTGGTAGTTATTATATACCGAAAGAACAATCTGGTTAGCATCAACCGGTTTTTTGGAAACAACAAGATGGCCACTTTCAATTTTTGCTATATCAATTATATCGTTTATAAGCCCCATAAGCGTATCGGCGCTTTTGTTTATAAGGGATATATATTCATCACGGTCACCCGTTTCAGGGTCGGTTTGGCTTAAAAGGTTTGAAAACCCTACAATGGCGTTTAAAGGGGTCCGTATTTCATGGCTCATATTTGCGAGGAAGGCTGATTTTAACCTGTCGGCAGCTTCAGCCCGGTCTTTGGCTAAAAGCAGTTCCTGTTCAACTTTTTTCCTGTGGGTAATATCCCGGCCAATTCCAAGGGCCGAAATACAATTTCCGTACAAGTCAAATTCAGGTGATAATGACCATTCAAAAGTTAATAACTCATCGTCAAAAATTATATCCAATTCAAGATTGGTTATTTTTTTTTGATTAAATACTTCAGACATGGCAAGTTTAAACCGGTCTGAAAGTTCACGAGGCAAATCTTCCAGATAAAAAACCCTGTGCCCGGAAGAATAATTTTTATTTTGAAGAAAAATACTTAAAAAGAGCGAATTACTAAATGTAACCAGTCTGTTCCGGTTAATCCGCAAAACACAATCGGGGAGATTTTCAGAAAGAGTGCGGAATTTATTCTCACTTAACCTGAGCTCACCTTCATTTTGTTTACGGTGGGTAATATCATGAATGTTAAAATAATATTTTGCTTTTCCATTCAGGGTTATTGTTGTGCCGTATATCTCAACAAACAGGGTTGACCCGTTTTTATGCCGCATTTGGCTGTCACCTTTATAGTCTGCCCCTTTTCTGACCTGGTTAAAAATTTTGAAGAAATCTTTAAATTTTTGCTTTTCAGGAAATAGCAGTTCCAGGCTCAGGATTTTTAGCTCTTCACGTGAATAACCAGTTAAATTGCACCCTGAATTATTAACATAATCCAGTTTTCCGGGGGAACTCATTATAAAAATACCATCAATGGTAGCCTCTATAATACGCATATTGCGCTCCTCACTTTCATGAAGACTTTTCTCTGTTAATTTTATTCGGGTTAAATCCTGGCAAATGAGTAAAACATAACCTTCTTCTTTATACTGGGGACCTGGTGTTCCAATTATATTGTAATAAAGACGGGAACCGTCCTTTTTTTTCAATACTGAATCGATGGTACTAATCCCTTCCTTATCAATTTCGTTGTAAAACCTTGCTATTTCATTTAAATTCTCATAGCCATCATAATATAGCCCCGAAATGTGTTTACCCAAAAGCTCTTCCCTGGTAAACAGGGTGGAAATAATAACCTGCTCATTTAAATATTGGATAACCCTCTCTTTAACCAATAATACTCCAATTGGGGCCGATGATATGATGCTGTTAAGGAACTGTTCCTTTTCAATTAATTGCTTGTTTATTTCCAGTATTTGCCTGTTTTGCAGGTGGTTTTGCCGATGAATTGTATAATGGTCAAAAGCCTTGGCAATAATTCCTGAAAATGTTTCAATAACAAATTCGGGGACTTTTATTTCAATCACCGGTTTATTCCAAATCATAACCATTAAACCGTTAATATTTGATTGGGTTTGAACAGCAATCAGATATCCCTTTAATGATGGGAACCCAAATCCGGTAAGGTCAATAATTTCAAGATTATCGCGACTTCTTTCAGGGTTATCTATGCTGCTTAAAGGTAAAACCGGAATGTTGGAATGATCAGAAACGGTTAATTTTTGCGGGAATGGATATCCATTACCATTAATATTTGCTCCCGAAAAAAACTCAAATTCATTTTTTACCTTATTTTTCACCGAATATATAGCCAGCAATGATATTTTCCAGGTATCAACAAATTCCCTTACAATAAAATCCATGCTGCCCTCAAATGTATCGGGGTGGCTTAATAATGATACCGTATTATAAAAGAACTTCTGAATATTCAGGCTTTGATTGAACTGATCAACAATACTTTTTTGCTTGTAGCAGTTGCCAATAAGGTTGGCCGCTGTTGCCAGAAGTGCCTTTTCTATTTCTAGCCACTGGCGGTTGTAACTGTTTTCACTTAATCCAATAAAACCAATTTTCTTTTCATCAGAAAAAACCGGAAATATCATAAGTGATATTGCCCCCAGGTTTGAAAAGAACGGGATTAAATCGGCAGGTAATTGATCTGGGGCGTTGCTTGCCAATATATATCCTTTTGTATCGATTAGGTTTTTAAGCGAGGGAAATTCGTAATAGGATATTTCTTTTTGTTCTTCAGGTAGTATTATTGCTCCCTTGTTACACCAGTTAAACCTGTTTATAAGATTAAATCCGGCGTTAATTTCTTCAAATATAAATAGCCTGCTAGCCCCCAAAAAGTCACCCAAAAAATTTAATACTTCATCAATCCTTTCTTCAAATGACTTTTGTGAGTTTAAAATTTGAGAAATATGGATGGGCAGATATTTATTAGGATGTGATGGGTCAGGGTTTTCTGAAAAGGGTGATAAACCTATGTCCGTTAATTTATTTAACAGGTGTTTGAGGCGTCTGTTTTCAGCAAGCAAATCTTGTTCAGAGGGGTCAGGGTTTCTATAATTATCCATCATGTTTTTGCTCCTGGCTAAAAGGTAAAGGTTAACCTGCAATCCCCTGCACTATGCAAGTTGAACTATCAGGAAAACAGTGTTATATAATTTTTAAAATTTTTCATCCTGGTTAACATATTGTTTTAAATAGATAACCAGGGTTAATATACAAAAGATATGAAATAATCAATACATTCATTTACAATTTTTTATCAACATTTGGTAAAAATATTGTTCATTAATAGTTTGATTGTTAATAATACAATAGCACATGATTAAACCCAAATTTGTCTTTAGCCATTTTTTCTAATGACCGTACATTAGAAATTTATAGTCTTAAGTTATTGATTACATGCCTTCTATTTTGACAAATCGCTAAAGAAAAACTAAAAATTTGTAATCATAAATGCTTACAAATTAAGTTTTTCTAAAGCAGCCTGTACCGACTATTTGGTAGGGTTAATCCCGGCTAAGTCATTAGTTCATTGCCTTTCTAATGACTAATCCGGGTTAAATAATTATATCCACTACTGTCCGATAAATTTTTCGATAAGATGCTATAATGCCAACTAATTGGGGTGTCCCTACAGGACACTGAAAATTGGGGTCGATTCATCTTTACCGTTATTCTGTACCTGACGGCACAGTACCGTTAGGAACTAAAGATAGGTAAAACACTTAATTGAGAATTGAACTTTTGTCTCGTTAGGGACAAAACCACTTTTTATCGGATAGTAGTGTAATTATAACAATAATAACAGATAAAAATTGTTAATATTAATTGTCAAATATTCAAATTTATAGGATTGTTTTGTTGCTCCGGGCAACTAACCTTGATTTTTACTCATTTTAATAATTGTTTAGTGTCATTTCTGGTGAATTATCATGGTTAATATTTATTGTTTAATTGCCGGGTTTAAAATTATGCCGGAATTAATGGGTAAAAATGATAATATTATAACCATGTTGCTATTGTAATTATCTGAAAATATTTAAATTTGACCTAAAAGCAATAAAATTGGAAGAGGGTATAGTAATAAAATCCACCGGTAGTTGGTACATTGTTAAGGGTACCAGCGACATTGCCGTTTCCTGCCGTATTAAAGGCAAATTCAGGCTCGATGAGTTAAGAAGTACAAATCCGGTTGCGGTGGGCGACAAGGTTTCGTACGAAATAGATCCGGCTACGGGTAACGGAGTAATTTCCGAAATTCATGAACGCAAGAATTATATAATCCGACGCGCAACCAATCTTTCAAAGCAAACCCAGATTTTAGCTGCAAATATTGACCAGGCCATTTTGTTGGTAACAATAAATTACCCGGTAACCACAACAGTTTTTATTGACCGGTTTCTGGCCTCAGCCGAAGCATTCAATATTCCTGTGGTTTTGCTTTTTAATAAGGTTGACAGGTTTGATTATAAGCATCTTGATGAATTAAATAACCTAAGGGGTGTTTATGAAACTATAGGTTATAAAACCTATACAATATCCGCTAAAAAGCAGGAAAACCTGGATGATGTAAAAAATTTGCTTAAGGACAATATTACATTAATAGCAGGACATTCAGGAGTTGGTAAAAGCACATTAATAAACAGGCTTGAGCCCGGCTTAAACCTTAAAACTGCCGATATTTCGGAATTGAATAACTCTGGTAAACACACCACAACTTTTGCTGAAATGCACCCACTATCATTCGGAGGATTTATTATTGACACACCGGGTATCAGGGGATTTGGCCTTACAATGATCGAAAAGGATGAGTTGTATCATTTTTTCAGTGAAATTTTCAAGGTTTCTCACCTTTGCCAGTTTCACAATTGCACACACTTGCACGAACCTGGTTGTGCTGTAAAAAAGGCCGTTGATGAAGATAAAATCTCTGTATCGAGATATAACAGTTATATAAGTATTTTGCTTAATAAGGATGATAAGTACCGTTTATAGCAAATTGGTGTTGTAAAGTTTTATCAGGGAAACCATTATATTAATGAAAAAACTCTCCATAATAGCCTTTTTAAGTGTACTGGCATTACTTGCGTCAATTTTTTTCTTCTATTTAAACGCCTATTTAAAAGAGGTTACCGACCATAAAAATATGTTCCAAAAAAACCTGCAACAATCGTGCAGCCTTGTAGAGAAAGATATCAATGAATTGGGTTTATTGATAAATTACAACATAGAAAATGAAACAATAGGGGAGGCTGATTTACTCGAATTATCATCGCAAATAGGTGCAAAACAAAAAAGCTATATTAAAAAATTAATAATTGAAACTGCTAATGGTAAAAGGTTGGTACTGGTGCAGAACAAGAACGGGGTCTTTTGCCAGGAAAATGACAATAATTTATCAGGAGGGCCAACCCTGACTTCAGAAATTTACCATGGGACGGATGAGGTAGTTTATAAAATTACAAACAGAGAACTAAAGGGAAAATTTTCATCAGTTTATGGGGTTTTTTACAAACAGCCTTTTTTTAAAAGTTTAATAGGTTACTGTGATTTATCGACCAACCATTTGCTTTGGGCAATTGATAAAGTAGGACAAGTTATTTACACTTCCGGTGGTACAGCAAATATCCCTTCTACAATTTCATTTAGTAATATTGGTTTAATTCCTGAAAAGGGAGGAGCAATTAAACATACAATAAATGATGGCTCATCAAAGGTAAAGGTGCTTTCAGTTTTTCACCCAATTGAAATATCACAGAACATAAAATACCTGGTCTTATCTTATCCCGAAAGAAGCCTGGCCTGGGTAATTGTTCAAGATTCTTTTATTTACGGCATTGCCGCCATCATTATTATAATTATTCTGATAGTTTTTTTCACCAAACTCCTCCGTAACCAATCTCTTGAACAGGAAAGAATCAGGCAGTCGGAAATGGCATTAACAAAAGTGCTTCACTATTTGCCAACGGGAATAATCCTAATTGATAAAAATCGGAGGATTAGACAGATAAACAAGGCGGCAGTTAAGCTTTTTCAATTGGAGGATGAAGACCTTGTAATTGGACAGGAATATGGAGAAAACCTAATATTTTCAAAATTTCGTATTAAGGAAAAATATCAGGTTTCTTTACAGGGGAAAAGGTATTTGGTAATTGATGAACACAAAAACGAAAGGTTATTTTATAATGATAAAATCCCTTTTTTTCTGCAAACAGAATTATATTATCTTGAGTCCTTCCACGAATTAACATCGTTTATAAACCCCGAAAAATCAGGACTTCAAGGCTTTAAACCAGGTTTTATAACAAACATTAGCCATGAGTTACGAACCCCGTTAACAGGATTATTAGGCATGATTGATATGCTTACGGGTTCCCCCAATTTATCGGAACATGAAAAAGAAATTTCTGTCCTGGCCAAAAGATCGGGTGAAATACTTATGAGTCTGATTAATGACATCCTTGATTTTTCACGAATGGAGTCAGGAAAACTTGAAATAGAGTCTATTCCATTCAACCTAAAGGAAGAAATTGATTCATTGATTAAGGAATTCCTGCCCCAGGCAAGGGAAAAAAAGATAATTATTACAACATCATTTAATGATCCGTTACCGGGTGATTTCATTGGTGACCCGGTAAGGTTGAGGCAGGTTATAAGTAATCTTTTAAACAATGCTATTAAGTTTACCCCATTTGGCACAGTGCAAATTGCAACCTGCCAGGCAAAAACTCTTAATGGGGGCCCGGCCATTATGTTTTGTATAAAGGATAGTGGGATTGGAATAAAAAATGAAAAGCTCCAGGAAATTTTTGAACCATTCTCCCAGGCTGACCCTTCCCTTAACCGACATTACGGTGGAACCGGATTAGGAACAACAATATCAAAACAACTTGTTCTTCTTATGGGAGGGGAAATTTTTGCAAAAAGCCCATCAGGCCTTTCATCCGACCCGGAGTACCCGGGGGCCGAAATCTGTTTTACCCTGCCTCTTAAAACCAGGCGGGTTTCGAAAAATCTCGATTTTTCCGGGATTTTCTCTTTTGCACAAATAAAATGTTTAATTGTAACTGATGACTCTATTGAAGTTCATACATTAACAAGAAATCTTATAGCCCTGAAAGTTGATTTTACGGTTTTACCACCTTCAAGGGAAACAATTGAGACCTTAAGAAAGAAGAATTCATTTAATATGGTTGTAATTGACCACCGGTATGATTTAAATGGGATCGATTTTTTACAGGAAATGCACAACCACCAGGTTCATAATAACTACCTTGTAATACTTCAGAGCAGTGACTACATTTCATCAAATACTTCAATTGCCCATCGGTTGGGCGCCGATGTATATTTGAGAAAACCTATACCAATTGGGACGCTGAAAGATTTTTTGTTTAATAACTTTCCAAAATTGCTCGTTCACGAAAGAAATGCCGCCCTGCCTCTTCCTGAACAGATAAGGATACTTGTAATTGAAGATAATAAGTTGAATCAAAAGGTAGCACGTAACCTGTTTAGAAAAATTGGTTACGAAACCAACATAGTTAATTCAATCGAGTCGGCTTCAGGCATAATAGAAAAAGGCGGGATAGATGTTATTTTTTTGGAGTTTTCTATATTGCAGGCGGCACGCCATACAATAGCTTCAGATATAAAAATAACCAATGCAGGCTGCCGTTTAGTTGTGATGGCTTCAACAACAGAAATTAATGACGACACGCGTAACTTTCTATTGCAGAACGGCATAGATGGGTTTTTGATAAAACCTTTCAACACAGAACAAATTACCGACATGCTATTCAAAATGGTTGCCCAATAATTGCTTTTTGAATGTCATTTTAAGTATAAACCTGATTATGCAGTTGTACAATAAAAAAAAATGGTGGAAAGTACTGCTGATTATTGGAGCGGCAGTTATTAGTGCATTTTCAATTTTTTATACAAACTGGTTAACTGGCGAGCTCAGAAATGAAGAAGAAAAGAAAATGGAAATTTGGGCCGAGGCCAATAGTTTGCTTTTATCAGATTCAGATTTGGGAATAGCATTAAACCTGGTTTTGGAAATCCTAAGGGTTAACACAACTATTCCCATAATAATTACCGATAGGGAGGATAATATTATTTGGCACAGAAATATTAGCATACCTGAAAAAAACTCTGAAAACTATCTTTCATCAGTACTCACTAGTATGAAAAAGGAGTGTACCCCGGTGCCGGTACATATCGATGAAGAAGAAACCCAATACATTTATTATAACGACTCGGTTTTACTTAGGGAGTTATATTTATTCCCCATAGTACAGTTAATGGTTGTATTTGTTTTTATGATGGTTGCCTATCTGGCATTTAGTGTAGCCCGCAGGTGGGAGCAGGACCAGGTATGGGTTGGTATGGCAAGGGAAACTGCTCACCAGTTGGGTACACCAACATCATCCCTTTTAGGTTGGATTGAACTCCTGGAACTGAAAAATGCCGACGCAACACTTATGGAACAAATGAAGAATGATATTCAAAGGTTGCAAACAATTACTGCAAGATTCTCCAAAATAGGGTCTAAACCAGGGCTAATACCTGAGGATATAATTGAAGTTGTTGAAAAAACCTTCGACTATTTACGGTTAAGGTCATCAAACCTTGTAAGGTTTTCATTAATTGCCAATAAGGAATTAAAGATGAAAGTTTTATTGAGCCGGCCATTGTTTGAATGGGTTATCGAAAATTTATGCAAAAATGCCATTGATGCCATGAAGGGGGAAGGAGAAATCACAGCAAGGATATTTATTCAAAAAAGCGAGGTGGTAATTGACATTAGTGACACAGGGAAAGGGATGTCAAGAAGTCTTCAAAGGACTGTTTTTAAACCAGGGTTCACAACCAAGGCAAAAGGATGGGGTTTGGGACTTACCCTTGTACGCCGGATAATAGAGCAATACCATAATGGCAGGGTATTTATACTCGATTCTGTTATTGGCAAAGGCACAACTTTCCGAATTATTATTCCAGGAGTTATGAAGGTGAAATAATTTTTCACTGTTTTAGTTAAAGACCAGCATTATTTTTTCTGAACACAAATTTGGATGAGTTATGTCGCATATAATCAGTAATATATATGGTTTTATACCAGTATCAATATAAAATCATATCCATAAAAAAAGTAAATTGCTTAAAAAAAAGCGAAAAACTTTTTCGCTACCCTTTAATTTTTATAACTTTGCACAGTTTTTTCCGGAGGGTATTTTGAAAAGATTAAAAGAATATGCCATAGCCTTTAAGGGGCTTAAAGATGGAGTCTACCAATTTGATTATACCATCGATGACAATTTTTTTGAACTTTTTGAAGCACCAGTTTATGAAAAGGGGAATTTGGATGTTGCAATAGAGTTGAAAAAAGGCAACCAGATGCTGATTTTTAATTTTCAGGTATCAGGAAAGGTTGTATCTGTTTGTGATAATTGCATTGAACCGGTTGACGTTCCGGTTAATTGCAGCAGCAAATTGTTTGTAAAATTTGGTGAGGTTTATGATGAGCCGGCTGAGGATATTATAGTTCTTCCGCATGAAGAGCATGAATTTAATCCGGCGCAGGTTATTTACGATATTATAGTAACATCAATTCCCATCAGGCATTTACACGGACCGGATAAAAACGGGAATTCAACATGTAATCCCGAAATGCTGGAGAAACTTAAAGAGTACCTGGTAGATGAGGGTCCATCATCAAAAAATGAGGAAGGAACCTTTGATCCCAGATGGGGAGAATTAAAAAGAATAATTGATAAAAACAAGTAAAGAGGTTGAAAAATGGCACATCCTAAGCACAAAACATCAAAGACCAGAAGGGACAAAAGAAGAACCCATTACAAAGCATCGGTACCCGCACTAGGCGTATGCTCAAACTGTGGTTCAGCAATTAAACTGCATACCGTTTGCGGAGAATGTGGTCACTACAGGGGTAAACTTGCTGTAGAAAAAACTGTAACAGCTTAAGCCCCGTTAAATGTTTTAATAATTTGCCCCTAACTAACTCTTAGGGGCAATTTTGTTTTATACATTCTGGAATATTATACAGGCAATTTGATTTTGTTATAAACAGTGAGCCCAATTAAATCTTGCCAGTTGCAATAAGGGCATGTTAATAAACCAGTAAACCCCTACGTTTTTAAAGTTCAATGTTTATTGATATTGTCAATTACCAGAATTTGAATTTATACCGGGAAACAAACATAAATTAACCTTTCTTCTTTATTTTGCAGAAAGAATCAACTCCAAATATTCTCTTTACCGGTTTAACAAGGTTACAATAAACGATTGAAGTATCTTTAAACGTCATTAAATTACCTGATTAAGGTAAATGTTTTTGAATTTGGCCTTTCATAGAAAACAAATAAACATTAAAAGGCTATAGTTTAAATAACCGCTAACAATACATAACTTGAAATTAATAATATAAAACAGGAACTGATGAATAATGTAAATGCCGTAATTACAGCCGTAGGCGGCTACGTCCCCGATTACGTACTTACCAACCAGGAGCTGAGTAAAATGGTTGACACATCGGACGAATGGATAATGACACGGGTTGGTATTAAAGAACGGAGAATTTTTAAAGAAGATGGCAAAGGTTCATCCGACTTAGGGGTGGAAGCTATAAAACAGATTTTTGAGAAAACGGGGACCAAACCTGAAGAGATTGATTTGGTAATATGTGCAACAGTTACCCCCGACCACGTTTTTCCGGCATCAGCTAATATTATTTCAGATAAACTGGATATTCGTAATGCCCATAGCTTTGATTTAAATGCAGGTTGTTCGGGTTTTGTTTTTGCCCTGGATGTTGCTTCAAAATTTATTGTTTCAGGGGCCAAAAAGAAAGTTATTGTTGTTGGAGCCGAAAAAATGAGTTCTATAACTGATTATACCGACCGCACAACATGTGTTCTTTTTGGGGATGGGGCGGCGGCTGTTTTAGTTGAACCCACCACCGAAAATATTGGAATTATAGATAGCATTTTAATGAGTGATGGCTTTGGACGCACCTATTTGAATATGAAGGCCGGAGGTTCAGTTTATCCATCATCGCACGAAACTGTTGAAAAAAGGCAGCATTATATTTTCCAGGATGGTAAACATGTTTTTAAGCACGCGGTTTCAAAAATGGCCGATGTTTCGGTTGAAATGATGAATAAGCATGGTTTAAAATCTGAAGATATTGCATGGGTGGTTCCGCACCAGGCTAACATGCGGATAATTGATGCAACTGCCGAACGTATGGGACTTGATAAAAGCAAGGTAATGATTAATATTGAAAGGTATGGTAATACCACAGCCGCTACCATTCCTCTTTGCCTTTGGGAGTGGGAAAAAAGATTAAAAAAGGGCGACAATATTATCCTTACAGCATTTGGAGCGGGTTTTACGTGGGGTTCAATTCTGTTAAAATGGGGATATAACCCAAAGTAATTTATGATTTATAAATAGTTCATTTAAAGCTTTTGATACAGGTTATTGAAAGCTTTTTTTAATATCCGGAAGTGCGAAAATTGCCACATTATTCTTTTTTATTTAACCCAAATTAATCAATAGGAGGCGAAGTATGAGCCGAACTATTTGATTTAATTGGGATAATCCCGATTTAGTGATTGTTTCAATTCCAAATCTTTGGAATTGATTACAAGCACTTTATCGATTACGCATTTTAAAATGCGTAATTTGGGTTTAATGTATAAATATAG
This sequence comes from Marinilabiliaceae bacterium, assembly GCA_037439945.1. Lineage (GTDB taxonomy): Bacteria > Bacteroidota > Bacteroidia > Bacteroidales > Marinilabiliaceae > CALEUX01. The sequence goes on along the minus strand of JBBIVA010000007.1, from coordinate 1,119 downwards.
ATTATCCGCTTATATCTATTGTAATATAATAGAATATAATATTCCAAATAATAAATAATAGGCTTATTATAATACTGTTAATTTTTTGGTGGTATTTTCTCTTATTGAGGCGATAATTAACCAGATTATAAGGCTTTTATTTTGTTGAAATGGAATATTTTAATTGATAAGGATAATTTTAGCTTTTAAATAATCAAATAACTGACTTTAATTTTTTAAAATTGTTGTAGTTATAATATATGGTTAACTGAAATAATCATTTAAATAACATTGTATATATAATTAAATAGGAAGTATATAAATGAATATATTAAATGTAATAGTTTAATTCTTTTATAAAAATCATAGCCATGAAATACCCAATTGTTTTATTATTTATTATTTTATTCATGACTGTTTCGTGTAACCAGCGAGTTAATAAAGAAAAAATAAAATGTGAGGTTTATCAAACAGAGAAGGCGTTTGAGAAAATGGCTTTGGAAAAAGGAATTAATGAGGCTTTTTTTTATTTTGCTGCCGATAGCGCTGTTATTTTACGAGGCAGTGAACTCATTAAGGGACGGGAAAACATCAGAAACTTTTACAGCCACGAAAAATATAAAACAGCTAAGGTTAACTGGACTCCTGATTTTATTGATATATCAGCCTGCGGAACCATGGCCTATACATATGGTAAATATATTTGGGCAATTAACAACAGCGAAGCGAATTCGATTGAACTAAAAGGCTATTTTCATACTGTTTGGAAGAAACAGGACGATAATTCATGGAAATATGTTTGGGATTGATTCAGGTTTCTATTACAGTTAAAGGAAAAATTAACATATCGCGGTGCCGGCAATATACAACCTGATTGTTAACAATTCATTTTCCGCGTTATGTAATATTAGTATCCTGTATTTTTATTCATGGTTATTCTTTTTGGAGCTTTTTATCCACTTTTTTTTAATAATTGTTTCATAGTTTGGCAATAGTTTTTTGGGTATATATTACAGGTCATGCTGTTAGTGCTTTGCACTCCTGATGGCAGTCCGGCAAATATTCACAAATTGTAATTCACTAACTAGTCCAACGTGAAAAAGACTTTTCGATGCTATAACCATTTGATAACTAAGATAA
>JBBIVA010000006.1:0-64681 GCA_037439945.1 Marinilabiliaceae bacterium | reverse complement strand
ATTAATTTCTAATGACGGTCATTAGAAAAAATGGCTAAAGACAAATTTGGGTTTATAAACCAATTAGTTAATATTTGGTATGTTTGGGCATAACTGCCCAATACAAACAGGATAAAAACCACGATGATGAGTGATGACTTCTGCATAGAACTATAGTTTTGTAATTATCATCGAATAAATTGCCACCAGTCGAATTTGAATAACTCGCCTTCGCCTCCTTTAAACACGAAACAAAAGTCGTGGACTCCTTTTACCTTTTTTACCTTACATTTAACTGTTGTCCAGTTCTGCCAGCCACCGGTATTTTTAACATCAAGCGTGCCCAGCAATTCACCATTGCGATGGCCAAGTCGGATTTCTATTTTACCGCCTTGTGAAGACGAAGCAACACTTGCCCCAAAAGTTTTGGCGCCTTTGCCAAAATCAACACTGCGTACTTTCAAATAGTCGCCATTTTCAATTTTGGTAACATACACACCTGTTTTACTGTTGACAGATGTTTTTAAACCTTCGCTCCATGCAATGGTTTCTGCTTCAACTCTTTTGAAAGGGTCTAAATTGGCGACACTTTTTGTAACACCCTCTTTGGTTGGGATGAGGAGCGGTATGCTGCCATCGGCGTTATAAGTGAATTGCTCCACACTCACCGAGCGCTTAAAACCCTGGCCTTTCGACAAAGACTGGTCGTGATAAAAGAAATATGAATTTCCCATAAAATCGATGATGCCTGCATGGTTGGTGAATGCCAAATGGTCGGCCCGCTGCATTATATGGCCCCTGTAAGTCCAGGGCCCTTCGGGCGAAGGTGCTGTTGAATAGGCAATGTACTCGGGAATCCCTTCGGCGGCATAAACCATGTAATACAAGTTGTTGCGTTTGTAAAACCACGGGCCTTCGGTGTAAGTTGTACCGGGTTTGCCATCACGGCCTGGTTTCGAACCAAAGGCTTCGGGTGTCATTTCCACGGCTACAATTCCATTATTACCAATACTGCGGTCATACGAAATCATATCTTTGTTCAGCTTCACATAATAAAGTGCAGGATTTCCCCAAAAGAGGTAAGCCTGGCCATCATCGTCGATAAAAACGGTAGGGTCGATATCGTGCCACACATTTTTGCTTTCAACAATGAGTCGCCGTCCCAACGAGTCGGTAAAAGGGCCTGTTGGCGAATCGGCCACCAAAACCGACACGCCTTCGCCATGAATGGGCACATACAAAAAAAACTTCCCATCACGCTCGATGGCCTGAGGGGCCCAGGCTCCATTGGTTTTTTCGTTCCATTTGAAATTTTTAAGGGATGCCACTGCCCCGTGGTCGGTCCAGTTAACCATGTCTTTCGATGAATAGCAGCGCCAGTCGTACATCGTAAAAAAGTTGTTTACCGTTGAATCTTCATCGTGCGAAGTGTAAACATAAACGGTGCCGTTGTAAACCATTGGTGCCGGGTCGGCAGTAAAATAGGTTTGAACGATTGGGTTTTGTGCATTAATAGCTAGTGTTGCAAAAAAAGCAACCGCTATTAGCGACATTTTGCAAAATACTGACATCATAATGTTCTTAGAATTAATTTCTATTTATTTCTACTTTAACACATTCAAAACACTAACCGATTTTGCCCTTACAGGGCGACTATTGATTTGGTTTACGCCCATAGGGCGTGGCTCTATGTTACTGATTGCGCCCCATTGGGGCGAAGATATTATTCACTTTTTACCTGGTCATTTCCTCAGGCAAACCATGAAAAATCGTATTCTGATGAAGCAGAATTATGGTATGTTTTTTTTCTCAACCCGCCAAACATCCGATTTGGAAAGTAAACATGGGTTTCCTGTGAACATTTTTCCGGCTTCCTTATCGCCTTTTAACTGCCATTTGTACCAGGCTGTGGCCACTTTGGCAAACTCGCCACCATGTGGCTGGCCGTAAGTACCACCGTGTCCAACGTCCATGTTTGCTACAAAAACAGGTACATGGTTGATGCGGTTAAAGTCGTCCATCCCATTGTTGTATGCAATATCCGATTCTCCTCCAAGCAAATAGAGTGTAGGAGTGTTCAGTTTGGCCAGATGGTCTTTGGTTAATGCTGGCATTCCGGGCATTCCACCACCGCCACCAATGATACCACTATTGCAAACCACAGCAGTGGTAATGCGTGGGTCAGGCGCTGTTTCAAGGGTTTGCAAACCACCGCACGACATGCCGCTTACCGATATTTTCGAGACATCAATTTTACCATAGAACACACTTTCTTTATTGCTGTTTTGGGCAATGGCCCAGTCAATGGCGTCAATCAATTGCGATGAAGTTGAACGGCCACCGCCACGCTCTCCTTCTTTTGGCATAGGGCCAATGGCAATTACCAAAAATCCGTGCGAGGCCACTTCGGATAAAAAGTTGATATGCTCCCAGGGCGAGTTGGCGCATGCTCCGTTGCCCCATGAAATGATGGGGAGTTTATTTTTTCCGCCAAAAGCACTTAGGTCTTTAGGTCTGAATATTGTATGGGTCAGCAATGAACCATCGGTGTACATTATGGCGCTATAAGCACCGGTACCACCATCCTCAACAACCCTAATGGTTTGCGTTGAAGCATTGTATGTTGCTTGTGCCATTAAAGGGTTATATGACCCAATTATTGTAAACGCCAGAATTACAAAGCTTAGCATTATTTTTCTCATCACTTAATTGGTTTAATTTTATTGAATAAAAACTTTCAGCATTTTCAAATCCTTGGCATCAGAACTGTTGCCATATAATATTTCGTATTCGCCGGGGGTAATTGCCATTTGGCGCTGGCTCCAATCGTAAAATTCGAACGATGAAGGTGTGAGCTCGATGGTGGCTGTTTGCGATTTTCCTGCAGCCAGTTCCATACGCTGAAAGCCACGCAGGGTTTTTAAGGGGCCATCCAAATCGTTCACCTTACGGATGTAAACCTGTACAATTTCGGTTCCGGCACGTTTACCTATATTTTTTACCGGGATTGTTAATTGAATGCTCTCGTTGGCGTTGATGTTTGTTTTGCTGATAGAGGCATTCCCAATTTGAAATTTGGTATAACTCAATCCAAAACCAAACGGAAACAAGTGATCGTTGGTGTACCGGTAGGTGCGGTCTGTCATGGTGTAATCTTCGAAATCGCCAAGTTTGTCGGAATTTCGGTAAAAAGTAATCGGAAGTTTACCACCGGGATTATAATCACCAAACAGAACATCGGCAACAGCCAGTCCTCCCATTTCGCCGGGATACCAGGCTTGCAAAATGGCGTCGCAACTTTGGGTTTCGGGAGTTAAGGCTATAGCCGACCCTGAGCAATTCACAAAAATCACCCTTTTACCGGCTGCTTTCAGGGCTTTCAGACAATTACGCTGTACGGCGGGCAGTTCAATATGCGTACGGTCACCACCCTTAAAGCCCGGAAACGAAACCGGCATCTCTTCGCCTTCCAGATGCCCGGAAAGGCCACCTACAAATATTACAGTTTCGATGCCTCTTAACCTGTTAATAAGGGCTGTAAAATCTACATCCTCTTCTCTACCAAAATTAAACTCAATGTTGGCCTGCCAATTTTCACGTTGGGCATATCGAATTTTAATATTATAGGTTTTCCCGGCTTCAACTTTGAATGGAATTCGGGTTGATAGGGTACGCCAGTTGGTATAAGTTTCCAGAGTTTCGCCATTTACCGTTAACTCAAAAAATCCGGTAGCGCCACCTTTAAACACGATTTCTTCCGATACCGAAGGGGTGAACTCTGCTTCGTAGATAGCCGAAAACCTCTCAAGCCATACACCGGGAGCAAACTCATGTTGTCCGGCAGCAGTAAGTTTAATGGGGTTTACGAGTTGTTGCACTGCAACGGGATTTCCGTTAAAATTGGGGTCGTTCCAGTAAGTTGCTTTAAAGCCTGCCCGCCCATTAATTGTTGTTTGCGAAAAGTAGCTGATGGTTACTTTGTCGTCCACCAAATCGACTCCCTTTTCGTGATAAACGCTGCTTTTTGGCAGTTTTGATTTTATACCTTCAAGTATGGTAATGGTTTCGATTGGCGTGCCGTTATAATTACCCAATAGCATTTCTGCATCGTCGGCATTGGGGCCAATAATGGCAATTCTTTTCGATGTTTTGGATAGTGGAAGTGTATTGTTTTTATTTTGGAGCAGGGTCATACTTTGCTGCGCCATTTTGTAAGTCAGATGCTTATGTTTATCGCAGTTTAAAACCGAAGCGGGGATATGGGCCCAGGGTACCAGGGAGTCGTCATCGAAATCGCCCAGTTCAAACCGACCAATCAAGATGCGCATCAGGCTTTTATCTATATCTTCCTCTTTTAACAAACCACGTTTAACGCCATCGGAGAGTGCTTTGTAAGAATAATTATCCCACACGCACTCAACATCGGTTCCGGCTAAAACTCCTTTTGATGCTGCATGTACCGGGGTTGATGATACGTTGTGCGTTGTAAAAAAGTCGGTAATGGCTCCGCAATCAGAAACCACTATGTGCTTAAACCCCCACTCATCGCGCAGAATGCGTTGCAGCAGACGGGTGTTGCCACAGCAAGGTTCATCATCGAGCCTTTGGTAGGCGCACATCACCTGGCGCACATTGGCTTCCTGTACTAAGGCTTTAAAAGCGGGCAGATAAGTTTCCTGAAACAATCGCGGATTTACATTGTTCAGGTTCAGTTCGTGGCGGCTCCATTCGGGTCCCGAATGCACAGCATAATGCTTGGCACAGGCCAGCAGTTTGCGGTATTTGGCATCTTCGGGGCCTTGCAGACCTTTCACTACCTGTACCCCCATACGCGACATCAGGTAGGGGTCCTCGCCATAGGTTTCCTGTCCACGCCCCCATCGTGGGTCGCGAAAAATGTTAACATTGGGCGTCCAAACCGACAGGCTCAGGAACCGCTTGTTTTCATTGCCCCTGTTTATCCATTGGTGATATTTGGCGCGTGCTTCATCGGAAACCGCATTAAAAATATCGTACAACAACATGTCGTTAAACGATGCAGCCATACCAATGGGCTCTGGAAAAACAGTTACACTGTCGTTATTGGCATAACCGTGAAGGGCCTCGCTCCACCAGTTGAATTTGCGTATTCCCAACCGGGGTATGGCATCGCTTTGGTCGCACATTAAGGCAGTCTTTTCTTCAAGGGTTAACCTTGAAATCAGGTCTTTGGCACGTTCTTCAAAACTCAGTTCCGGATTTTGAAATGGATATTGCTGGGCCATGGTACCATCAATAAAAAAGATGGACATCAACAGCAATAATTGTCTTTTAATATTGAATAGCGACTTTATCATGGTATTTTTTTAAAGGTTTATTGGTCTCCACCTGATTGGATGAATACTATTGAACAGGTTTTAAGCTGATGGCAAATCCTCCCCTCCGGAGCATTTTAACATCAATTTGTGAATGCTTATCCACCACCAGATAATCGGTTGAAAAAGTTTTATCATGTTTTCCGTCGGCAATGAGCGTCAACTTATATTTGGTGTTGTTATTCAGAAAATTGAATTTCAAGGTTTTGGTCTTTTCCCGATTCTCTGAGTTTAAGCCTCCTATATACCAGTTATCGTTTTTACGACGGGCTATGATTACATCTTTGCCAGGATAACCATCAAGATATTTGGTGTCGTCCCAGGCAGCAGGCACTTCTTTAAGAAACGAACGTGTGGCATCAGGTAAATCGTAATACCCCTCGGGGCGGTCGGCCATGTGCTGGAGTGCCGATTCGAATACTACGCTTAAAGCCAGCTCGTGCCCATACGAAGTTATGTGCGGATGTTGCGAATTAGTAAAGGTAACAGGCGTGTAATCCATCGATCCTACCACATTCCGGGTAAAGGGCATCACCGAATTATGTTCAGGAGCTGTGGTTGTGAGTTCGTGATTGTTGTTATACCACTCGGCACCACGTACACCTTCGTAGGTCATTAGGTGTGGGAAGGTACGTGCCCATCCACGAGGCACCAGGCAACCATGAAAATATACCATCATTTCAGCTTTGGCGGCATCCTCCAAAATGTCCAGATAGTATTCCATCATGAATTGTTTTTCGCTCAGAAAAAAGTCGATTTTAACACCTACAAAGCCCAGGCTCTTGAGCCAGGCAAATTCTTTCATGCGGCCTTCGTGCGTTTTCAAGCGGTCGAAGGGTGTTGCTGTAATCCACTTAAACATGCCTGAATTGTACCAAATTAAAGGCTTAACACCTTTCGACAGGGCATATTTTGCAGCGTCTTCAACGTTTCCTCCATTGGTCATGGCATCCCATTCCCAATCGAACAGGGTGTAAGGCCAATCCATGGCTGTCGCCAAATCGGTAAAGCGGCAAACAGTCTGATAGTCGCGGGTTCCGTGATTGTCGGACCAATAGTTCCATGATACCAGCCCCGGCTTTATCCAATCTGTTTTGGTTAATACAGAGGGCTTGGAAACATCATCAACCAAAGTAGATTCAACAATATCAGACAATTGCCCCATGATGATAACCCGCCAGGGCGATTTCCAGGGCAGGATAATATTTGGCAAAGCCTCACCTTCACCTTCATGCGGATAAGGGAGGGTAACTTTATAAATTGATTGTTGACCATCGCTGCTCAACTTTGTGGCGCAGTAGCCTCTGTCAACATCAGCCTCGTGAATGAGGTACCAGCATTTACTAAATTCTGAATGAAACAAAGCCGGGTAACACCAGTCGCCTTTATCCTGTGCAGTAACTGTTTTTTTATATAATCCTTCGTTCGAAAGGTCGAACTTTTGTAACCAACGCACTGTACTGTCGGGCACCATGTAAGATGTATGTTCATTGGTAATGGTAAAATTTCCGGTTTTTTCAGGAAATTCATAGCGGAAAGCAATTCCATCGTTATAGGCCCTGATGATGATGTTCATTTTCGCTTTGGACGGGTTTTCGAACGACACGACCACCTCGTTGGCCAAGTTACTGCATTGGCTGCGTTTACCGTGAATAGCGGTGTATTTCTCTTGAATTAAAACAGGCTTACCGGCTCTCAGATATTTAAGGTTATTCGAAAAATCCTGGTCGTTTCTCTGTAGTCCTAATTTAATACGCGGTATTACCGATGTTACCAATCCATTGGCAGAGTAAATAGCTTCGAGATGCCAACTACCGGTTGTTCCTTGCTGCTGGCAGGTCAATGTTACAAAGATTTTCCCATTTGGCGAACTTACTGATAACTGTTGCGACAAACCTGTTGAAGACCAAGCTATCAGCATAATGGCGATTAACCAATGCCACATATGCTTTTTTAGGATGCCTTTGCCCATCAAAGAAGCGCTTGCAAAATACGCCTTCTGCCAATTTAAAAATCGATTTTTAAGATTCCGCAAGTGATTATTCATTGTTGGATGTTTTTATTTCTTCATCAAAAACAACGGCAACTTTTCCACATTTGCCAGCATTCATTAATTCATAGGCTTTATCGGCCTTATCGAGTGAAAAACGATGAGTTACAAGGTCTTCGGGGTGAATTCCCCAACGCACTAAACGTTCAACCAACTCTTCCATGCGCCAGATATTGGTAACCCACGAGCCGTAAATGGTTATCTGGTCGTGAATAATATCGGGGCTTGGATTGAATTCAACGGTTCCGCCTTCACCAATCATCACCATTTTGCCCCATTTCCGGGTTGCCCTTATACATAGCTGACGTCCGTGTGTATTGCCCGAGCAATCAACAGTTTTTTCAAACCCCTGCTTTTGATAGGTGGTGGCCACCACCTGCGCCAGTGTGTCGGTACCCGATACAAAAACCTGATTTGCCAATCCTAGTTTAAGGGCTAAATTGCACCGTTCTTTAACTGTATCTACCCCAACCAGATGCGTTGCACCCAGGGCCTTAGCCAGCATTAAAGCTGCCAGACCTACGGGACCCAATCCAACCACAAGTACAGCATCGTTTCCGCTAATGCCAATTCTTTCGAGGCCTTCGTAAACGGTCCCAAATCCGCAGGCTATTTGAGCGCCATCAACATAGGTGAGTTCATCGGGCAGTAAAACACAATCTTTTTCCTCGGCCAGCATGTAAGGGGCCATTCCCCCGTCGCGTTGCCAGCCGTAGGCGGCGCGCGTTGGGCTGGTGCATGAAATCATGTAACCCCGGCGACAATCGTTGCAAACGCCACAGCCCGATATATGATAAACCACTACTCTGTCGCCTTCTTTAAACCGTTTGGTTTTAGGGCCGCACTTTACAATTTGCCCGCAAGGTTCGTGCCCGGCAATTCTATTCTGATAAGCTTCGGGGCCTTTTCCCAAATGTTCGCGGTATATGGCACGAATGTCGCTGCCACAAATTGTAGAAGCTTTAATCCTGATAAGGACTTCTCCCGGCCCGGGTTGTGGAATATTTACCTGTTTAAATTCAACTGTGCTGTTGCCTGGTAAATAGGCAGCTTTCATTGTTGTTGTCATATATTCAGTTTCTTAAAGATTCTTTCAATACTAATTACAAAGTCTATAATTGACGTGAAGTCTAATTAATGCTAAACGGTTTTCACTTTTAAGTGGAAATTTTTCCATCCAAATCCCATAAGTCTTCCCAACCACCGGCGCCTTCCCACAAAAAAACCTGTCCCTTAATCAAGCGGCAGTTTTTATCGATGGCAGCGATTTCTTCCATTTCTTCAGCGGTTAATGAATCTCCCCTTGCAGCTTTTAAATTGCTGATGATTTTTGATGGCGTAACAGAAAATGGAATAACCACTTCTCCTCTTTGGATGGCCCATTTAATGCATACCTCGGCCGGATGAATTTTAAGCCTCTCTGCAATTTTTATAACTACTGGGTCATCAATATCTACTGTGTCATTGTTCGTACGGTCGCGCTCAGGACGCTTGGGCGACCCAATAGGCGAATAGCCGATAGGCTGAATGTTTTTGCTAACCAGATAATTAAATAGTTCTGACTGCTGAAAGTGGGGATGAAGTTCCATTTCGTTAACTACCGGTTTTATCTTTGCATCCCTGAGTAAAAGTTCCATTTTGGGAATGGTCATATTGGAGGTTCCTATGGCTTTTACAAGCCCCATTTCCACCAATTGCTCCATTTGTCCCCATGCTACCATGTAATCTTCATGTATATATGGTTTTGAATTGGGGTTACGGGCATCGCCGTCGCAACCGGGAGCGTGATAATTGGGAAATGGCCAGTGAACAAGATATAAATCAAGATAGTCGAGCTTCAGGTCGTACAGCGACTTTTTACACGATTCAATCACTTGACCTTCTCCGTGCGCATCGTTCCATACTTTTGAGGTAACCCATAGTTCATCACGATTTACAACACCCTCTTTTATCAGGCCTGAAACAGCAGAACCAATTTCCGCTTCATTCATATATACTGATGCGCAATCGATATGCCGATAGCCATTTCTGATTGCAAAATCAACGGCCTGGGCAATTTGTTGGGCATTGTAATTATCGGAGCCAAAGGTACCAAGTCCAATAGCAGGTATTTTTAAGCCATTATTTAAGGTTATTTTTGGGCCCATTGTTTTTTTGTTAGTGCCTGACGGTTAATAGTTTTTTATCTGTTGGTTAAGGTATATATTCTACCTTTTTTGGATTCTATATCGTAGGAATATACCGTTGGCAAATCCATTTTATTCAATTTAACCGAAGGTGAAATAATGGGTTGCTTTATTTCGGGAATCTGGTAAAATGGGTTGCTGTTAAAACCTTCGGCTGCAATCATTTTACCCTTCCCGTTTAGCCTTAATTGGTTACCCGTGCGAATCCTTAAATTGCCTCCCAAATTCGATTTAATTATCAGTTTCACAACCTGGTGGTTTTCCCATTCCATTTCAAGAATTTCGAAACCCCCCCTTGCCCTGAGTCCGTTCACGTTCCCGGTTGGCCAAACATCAGGCAGAGCCGGTACCAAATGGATTGCGCCATCGTGACTTTGCATAAGCATTTCGGTAATGCCCGATGTAAATCCGAAGTTGCCATCGATTTGAAACGGAGGGTGCGCATCGAACATGTTGGCGTAAGTTCCACCACGTTCGAATACTTCGCGGTTATTGCCTGTATCGCGGCCAACCAGTTTAATCTGCTCTTTTATAAGGTTGTACACACGGTTTCCATCGAGAAGCCTTGCCCAAAGGTTAATTTTCCAGTTAATTGACCATCCTGTTGATGGGTCGCCCCTGTGAATGAGAGATGTACGCGATGCATCGGCAAGCTCGGGCGACCGAAATGGCGATATCTGGTTCGAAGGAAACAAACCGTATAAATGCGACACATGCCGGTGCTTGTCGTTGGGGTTGTCCCAATCGTGCATCCACTCCTGCAACTGGCCGTGCTGCCCTATTTGCATAGGAGGCAAAAAACTTAGTATCCTTTCCATTTCAGGAATAAGGGGTTCCTGTATGTTTAAAATCCGGGCTGCACGAATGGTTTTTGTAAACAAATCGAACACCAATTGATTGTCTATGGTGGTTCCGGCCGCAATGGATGATTTATGATTAATAGCAGGTGAGTTTTCGGGCGAATTGGAAGGCACAATCACCATCCATCCATTTTCAGGTTCCTCAACCATAAAGTCGATACAAAATTCAGCGGCTCCTTTTAAAACATCATAAACCGAGCGCAAATACTCTGTATCGCCACTATATTCATACTTATCGAACAAATGCTGGCTAAGCCAAACCCCGCCCATGGGCCACATGCCCCAGTAAGAGCCATCAACCGGCCCACAAATACGCCATATATCGGTATTGTGGTGCGTTACCCAACCTTTGGCCCCGTACATGGTTTTGGCTGTTTCGCGGCCGGCATCCGAAAGTTCCCGAACCATCCGGATTAAAGGCTCGTGCATCTCGGGCAAATTAGTCGGTTCGGCCGGCCAGTAATTCATTTCGGTATTGATGTTGATGGTGTATTTGCTGTCCCAGGCCGGAAAAAGCTGATGGTTCCATAAACCCTGCAAATTGGCAGGTTGCTGCCCCGGCTGTGATGAGCTAATAAGCAAATAGCGTCCGAATTGAAAATAAAGAGCCGCCATGGATGGGTCGTTACCTTTACTGAATTGTTCAATTCTTAAATCAGTGGGATTTTTAATGGAGTCGGTCTGGCCAAGAAAAAGCGATACCCTGTTGAAATAATTTTGGTAAAAAGAAGTGTGGGATTTTAATAAACCTGCATATTTCTTATTAAGGGCGTTGCTTAAATAGGTTTCGGCCAACTTTTCAGCATTGGCACTTATGTCGTTATAATTAATAAAATTGGTGGCAATGGATATAAAAATAGTAGCGCTGTTGGCCCCTTCAATCTTCAACTGATTGTTATCGGCAGAAATTTTTCCACCATCGTTAACAACTTTGCTTAATACCACAAATTTAAGCTTTCCCTCTACCGACTCGTGACTGTTGGTGATACCGCTCATTTTAAGCACATCGTTGCCCAGAGTGCTTAATTCAACATTTCCCGGTCGGTCTAAAGTGGCAGAGAAACTAACAGAACCGGGCTTGTTGGCTGTCAGGCGCACTACAATAACATTGTCGGTAAACGATGAGAATGCCTCACGTGTATATTCTACACCGTTCACTTTATAACGGGTGGTAGCCAGAGCTTTTTCAATATCAAGGTCGCGGTAAAAGTCTGAATAAGTATCATGCCCTTCAAAATTTAAGCGAAGATTGCCGGCAGTTTGGTAAGGCATGCCATGCGATTTTTTGGTAATAATTTTCTGATTGGCCAAATCCTGAGCTTCAATATATTTCCCATCGAAAATAAGCTGGCGCACTTTGGGCAAAGCTTCCAAAGCATCGGGGTTATCATTCCTGTTTGGACTTCCGGCCCAAATGGTATTTTCGTTGAGCTGAATGAGTTCGTTTGCCGGGTTTCCAAAAACCATAGCGCCAATTCGTCCATTTCCAAGCGGAAGTGCTTCTTCCCATTTTTGGGCAGGAACCGGATACCATAATTTTAGATAAGTGGTTGGTTTATTGTTGCTACATGCCGGGCAAAACAGAAACAGCAACAGCAACAGGGAAAGGTTAAAAATGAGTTTCATGGCAATTCTTTAAAATGAGTTCAATATTTTAGAAATTCATGTTTTTTGTTTTCAGACAATTTCGGCCTGAAACATTAATGTTTTTATTTCACAACTGTCAGGATTTTTAATATTTTCCATCAAAAGTTTAAACGATGCTTCGGCCATTTTTTCTTCGGGCTGTTGAATTACCAATGCGTTAGGAGTTGCTAACGACAGCCAGGGATATCCGCCAAAGCTTGCAATTCCAATCTTTGGAAATAATTCCTTGTTGGATGTTTTCATATAATTGAGTGCGCCCCATGCCAGCACATGCGAATCAAAAATGAGCGCATCGGGCCTGTTTTCTCCATTAAACAACTGCAGGGCTATCTCAATACCATTTTCTATTGAGAAACCATTTGTTATAACGATACAATTTTTATATGTTGCATTAATCTCTTTCAAACCCAGCAAGTAGCCTTTTTGGCGCTCTTTAAACAAATGGATGGATGGGACTCCTGATAAATAAGCAATTTTTTTAAAGCCTTTGCTGTGTAGTTTTATAACCACATTTTTTAAGGCTGACTCATTGTCTAGTATTACTGCCGACTTTGACAATAGTGGACTAATACGGTCGAAACAAACAAATGGTATTTTATAACTATCCAGTTGTTGAAAATGCGAAACATCGCTTGTTTCCATTGATAGGGATGAGATTACTCCGGCAATGTTTTGCTGAATTATCGATTTAATAATTTCTTGTTCCTGTTTAACAGATTCTTCTGATTGAAATACAGCCACAATGTACCCTGATGCTGATGCCAGTTTGGTAACTATGCTCACGAAATTTGAAAAGAAGCTGTGGTGTATGTTTGGTACAATCACCCCAATTATGTTGCTTCCCGAACCCCTCAAGAACAGTGCATTCCGGTTAATTTGATAACCACGTTCCGAAGCATACCTTATTACTTTTTCAATGGTAATGGCATTAATCTCCGGGCTGCCTCTCAAAGCTCTGGAAACAGTTGAATGGTGAAAGCCCAATTCACGTGCAATATCTTTTATGGTTATTCGCTTCATTTAAAAATGCACACGTGTGCGTTGAAAAATAAAAAAAATAATAGTTTGAAATTTGTTTTTTATTTAAAGATATAAAATAACGATGTATAAATTTTTCGGTTTAAGATAATTAGCTTTCAATAATGAATATTTCCTAAATGCAAAATCTTTTGGGTTGTTTAAAACGTAAACGAGTTGTTTAATTATTGAAATAATGTTAAATTATTTGTTAAGGCTATTTTTAAAATAATTATTTGAGTTTTTGATTTATCTTTTTTGATAAAATAAAAATTACATTTTTATTGGAGGTTTTTCTCTATAAGTTGCAACATTTTTACCCCATACCGGTTGCCAAGTATTCGGGAACCTTCGGCAGTAAAGTGTAAACCATCGGGAGCTCCTGGACAACCGGCCGAGGAAACCACGTGTGCGTTGGGTATAACTTCGGGCAAAAGTTTAATAAACTGGTTAAAACCATGGCATTTACCATTAAACCTGGCACTCAATAGCTCGCCGGCAATCAAAGGAACTTCAGCCGGATTTAGGTTTAAATCGGCCATCAGGTTATCATAGATGTCTTTAACCTTTTTTGTCCACAGGGTATCATTTGGATTCGATTCTCCCTGGTGGAGTAGTATGCCTTTAATTACACCGTCTTTTTGCGCCAGCCTGGCCATATCAACCAACCGGCCATATGGATTGCCACCATAGTTAGTAATCCAGCCAACCATCCAATGAGGAGCTGTGGCCACATACGAACTGTAATTTTCTTTATCGAAAAGTTCGATTTTACATCCTCCCACCGAAACATTTATAACGCCAACTTTGATATTTGCAGGCAGGTTTTCAATGAGGGTACGGCCAAAATAATCGGCAGGGGAAATTCCTGCTTTACAGTCGCAAATAGGAGGTGTGGCCGTGTACCAGTTGCCCATAACTCTGCCTTTATCGGGGCAGTCCATGGCAGCCATCATTTGAAAACGGGTATCAACAGTTGAATCCTGAGTTTCTGCTCTGGATGCTCCGGCCATATTCGATTGCCCAAAGCACAGGTAAATATGGAAATCAGGATTTTGCGAAAAAGTGGTTATTGTAACCATTAGCAACAATGTAACCAATATGGATTTAATTTTCATTCGCCAATATTTTACATAGAGTTATGTTTTGTAGCTGTTTAAATTTAGATATAAGATTTTTAGAAGCGAAGCATCCCTTAGTCCCGAGAATCGGGATAAGATATATAGAAAAGGTTTGTAAGATTTTACAGATGTTTTAGCATCTTTCCAGACTTATCTATCCGTCTAATCATCTTATCACGATTCTCGAGATTCCGTAAACTTCAGTTCTAATCATCTAATAATAATTATAACAGATTCTTAATTATTTTGCCCACTCCTGGCCTTCAGGGGTTCTGCGCCAGATAAAGTAATTATCCATTGCCCAAAGTGATTGCTCATCGGGAACCGGGGTCATGAATGTTTTATTAACCAGATACATGGCTTGTGGATTATCGTTGGTAAAGGGTGCCCATTCGGTTAAATTTTCTCCGTTAGGATTACCATATTTAACAAAGTTCGTCCAATAGGCGCCCATAATCTTGGAAATCTCAACATCTGAATGCGATGTAAAAGGCTTAGTAGGATCGATGTGCATAAAAACATAAGCAACATCAACACCGTGTGGCGTTCCATGGTCGGCTTGCGGCGAATCTTCGGGCCAAAGTGGGTGCTGGTCGAAATAGTACAGGTACACATTAGACTTTCCGGTTTGAGCCTGAAGTCGCGCCCATGTCCAGGTTGGCCAGCCAAATGCCGCATCGCGCATCAAATTGCGGGCACTGCGTGGAACAGATGTAGAGCAAACCGGGTAAGCCTTGAGCAAAGATTCGGCGTGAGGTCCAAAACGTCTGTTAACATTATTAATATATTCTTGTGGAGTACGTCCGGCAGGAAAGCTTAGTCCTTCATCCGAATTATAACCTATAAGTACTGGCACATCGTTGTATTTGCCGGCTTCGTAAAGTTTGTACTGGTCGTCGGGGATTACATAACCATCCACAATTGGCCAGCTTCCCGGCAATGTCCATCCCTGAGGCACCAACTTATCTGCTTCTATTTTGCGGAGTTCTTCAATAGATGAGAGTCCAAAGCCACTTACATATTCAACTCCCTCTAGTTCCGCCTGTTGAAGTGTTTTCATGTTTTCACCGGGATATGTTGTGGGGCGTGTTGGGCCAAAGGAGCCACCGCTTTGCGAAATGGCACCACGAAACAACCCTTTAGCCAATGGTGAGGCACACAACATACTAACCGAAATACCTCCGGCCGATTCGCCAAAAATGGTCACCTTTTCAGGGTCGCCACCAAAGGCTGCTATGTTTCGTTGTACCCACTCCAAGCCTGCAATCTGGTCGAGTAAACCGTAATTGCCCGAAACTCCATTGGAACTTTCGGCACTCAACTCCGGATGGGCAAGAAAGCCAATTTGACCTACCCGGTAAGCAATGCTCACAAATACCACTCCCTTGCGTGCCAGATGTTCACCATTGTGCACCGGATCGGATGTGGAACCAAAACTAAAGCCACCGCCGTATATCCAAACCATAACTGGCAATTTTTCGTTGGACGATTTTGCCGGAGTCCACACGTTTAAATAGAGGCAGTCTTCGCTTTTTCCCGATGCCGGATTGCCACCTTGCATGGGAGCAGGGGCAAATTCAACAGTTTGTTTTACACCCTTCCATTTTTCAACCGGCTGGGGGGCTTTCCAGCGTAAATCGCCTACAGGTGGCGCTGCAAAAGGGATTCCTTTATAAATGGTTAAGTCGTCGGTTACAATACCCTGAATGGTTCCGCCCTCAACATTTACCCTTCCAGGTTGTTGAGAACATGCACCCAGCAACATGCCGATGGATGCCAGAAGTATGAAATAGATTCGATTCATAATATTTGATTCTTAATTAGTTATTTTTTACGCCAAAGATTTGGAAGAAAGCGGTAATACAAAAGATGCCGCCACGTTCCCCAGTCGTGGCCGCCATGACCACCAACATAGTATTCATGTTCAATATTGTGATTCTTAAGTGCTTCGTGCAATGCCTGACAGCGATGATTGAAAAATCCTTTTGCTTCCATAGTTCCCTGTCCCACAAAAAGATAATCTACTTTCTCGTTCACTTTGTGGTCGGTAAGGAAATGTTTTAGAGTGGTTTCCGGGTTTTCATCGCCAGCGCTGAGAATGCCAAAATTGGCAAACAAATCGAGCGAACGGAAACCGATAAACATGCTGTGACGTCCTCCCATCGATAAACCAGAAATGGCCCTTCCCTTAGGCGATGTAATGGTGCTATAGCTTTTATCTACCAATGGGATAACATGGTTTCTGAGTTCTTTTTCAAAAATATCGAAGGTTAATTCTGTGTGCCGCGGGTTGTTTCGATGAATGACCTGATTGTTGGGTATGGCGATAATCATGGGCACAACTTTGCCCTCGGCCAGAAGGTTGTCCATAATAAAATTCACACGGCCATCGTACACCCAATTGGATGGAAGTTCGCCACTTCCACCCACCAAATAGAGCACAGGATATTTCTTTTTCGGATTATAGCCGGGAGGGGTGTAAACATATAGTTCCCGCTCTCCCTGGGTAACATCCGACCGGTAAACATGGCGGGTAACATTGCCATGTGGAACATTGCGGGCATCGTAGTAAGCATGACCATCACCGTGTACAACCAACTGGCTATAGGGCGGCATGGCTGTAAAAGCAGCGTAGGTATTGCTTGGGTCGGGAATCTGAACTCCATCCACATTAAAGTGGTAAGCGTACATATCCGGCTTAAGAGGGCCTATGGTCAACGTCCAGATGCCATCATCACCTTTGGTAAAAGCAAGGGGCTCATTACCCAAATCGTTGGCTGTGTAAATGGAACCCAGCGGAAGAACAACCTTTTGCGCATTTGGTGCTTTAAGACGGAAGGTTACAGTTTGGTTGTCGTGCACCTCGGGTGAATTTACCGGCGCACTAAAAGGATTCAGCCCCTCAGTATTTTTCTGAGGATTATAGTCGAGGTTGACGTTGGCCTGCTGAGCGCTTAAATATAATGGCATTAACAAAAGCCAACCAGCCAAATAAGCAATTATTTTCTTCATGCCTGTTTGTTTTAACAAATCCTGTTTATTCTCAATACTTAAGCCAAAATTTAATAATGGTAATAATTCACTTAAAAACACGCGAGGCAAAATCGTGCAGCGATTTTCTCCAAACCTGCCATTCGTGGTTGCCCGGAAATGAATTGAATTCAATTTCAAGACCTTTTTCTTTCATATTAGCTACAGCTTTTTTGGTATGTTCCATTCTTATATCGCCATTGCCGCAGCTAATGTAAAACAAGTCGAGCTTTTGGTTAAATCCGGCTGAGTTAGTAAGCAAACCGGGAATTTCCTTCTCTGCATCGAACACATTCCCTGAAGGGTTACGAATGCCCCCAAAAATGCCGGAACTGAAAATGCCCACCGAACCAAAAATATCAGTGTTTTGTAGTCCAACATAAAATGATTGTCCTCCACCCATTGATAAACCGCAAATTGCCCGATTTTTTGAATTGGTAATTGTCCGGAAATTTTTGTCGATAAATGGTATAATATTTTGGGTCATTTCTTTATTGAAGCCTGAAATAGCTTCACTGCTGTAACCTCCTACAGCAGAGCGCACGTTGCTGTTAGCAATTACCACAATCATTGGATTGGCTTTGCCTTCGGCAATCAGGTTGTCGAGAATAATATCGGTTTTGCCCTGGTTAACCCAGCCTGTTTCGTCCTCTCCTCCGCCGTGCTGAAGATAAATCACCGGGTATCTTTTATTCAGGTTTTGATCGTACCCCGGAGGTGTATAAACATATAGCCTTCGCCAGCTTTCTGTTACTGTTGAATAGTAGTATTTTGAACTGATAGCGCCATGCGCGACGTTTTTAATGTCATAAAAGTCAGCCTCTTTCTCAGGGATGTCGATACCGCTTGTCATTTTCCCTGTTCCGAAAAACGATTGGCTGGCAGGGTCGGCTACTGGCAAATCGTCAATAACAAGAAAATAATAGTGAAAACCTGATTCCAAAGGTTCGGTGCGAACGGTCCAAATGCCGTTATCTCCTTTAACCATATGGTATTTCTTTCCCAGATCAATTTCAATTTTTTGTGCATTGGGGGCCTTCACCTGAAAAACCACACTATTATCGGGCATAATGCACGGGCATTGCGATTGGTTAATGTTTGTTGATGCAGGAGTTGAATTTTCAACCAACTGAGCCCGGGCAGTTACAACCACTAATACCAAAACCATTGGTGCTATTCGTTTTAAAAAATGCAGCGCCACCATAATATAAAAGCCTATTTAAAAATAATTTGTGCCAGTTGATACAGACTTCGTCTCCAGGTTTGCCATTCATGCTCGGTATTGGGCGAAACATAATAATGTGCATTTAAACCTTTTTCTTTGAGGCGCTCAATGTTCATTTTTGGGTCGCTGCCAAGATTGAATCTTCCACTTTCTACTTCTTTGCTGCCAAAACTTACAAACAGCACTTTAATGTTTTTCATGAATTGCGGATTCTTCTCAGTGTCTTCAATGGAAATACTTCCACCACTAAACATACCTACGTGTGAAAAAACATCAGAATTGGCCAGGGTGATGATTCTGGTTTGCATTGCTCCCATAGATAATCCTGCCATAGCTCTGTTTTGCTGGTTTGCCAATGTACGGTAATTTGCATCAATCATGGGGATAATATCCTTAATCAGGATGTTCATAAAACCATCAGCCCATCCTGCCGGTGGCCATGGACCAACTGGCCTTTGAGCGCCTGCAGCCGGTGGCTGTGTGCCCTCTGCCGGACGAGGTCTTTCGGGCATGCGCCAGGTTCCATTGTCCATCACAATTATAAACGGGGTAGCTTTGCCTTCGGCAATTAAATTGTCCATGATTAAGTTAGCTCTACCTTGAGCCGACCAGCCGGTTTCATTTTCTCCACCACCGTGCTGTAGGTACAAAACCGGATAACGTTTCTTCTTATTTTTTTCGTAGCAGGGAGGCGTATATACAAAGCAGCGACGCATTTTATCGTCTGTTTTTGAATAGTATATATGTTCTCTTACCTGTCCGTGTGGAACATTTTTCAAGGCATAAAAATCCTGATCGTGAGCAGGTATTTCTATGCCACTACCCCAACGGCTTGCGCCATAAAAATAGAGGCTGCCAGGGTCGGGCACAGATGCACCATCAATGTTTAACTGGTAGTAGTGGAAACCTTCATCCTGCGGGGCCGATTCGCCAGTCCAAAGGCCATTCTCGTCTTTTATTAGGTTGTATTTAACCGCACCAATGTCTAATTGAACGTATTTTGCATCGGGTGCCGATATTTGCACACGTACCCGCCTTTCAGAATTAACCTGTGGGTATTCTTTTCCCGGCTGGTTAACCGACGAGGGTTTAAAGTCTTCCACAATGGCTGTGGTATTGGTTTGAGCTATTCCAAATTGTGTGGAAAAAGCTAATGCGATTGAAAGTTTTAATAATTGTTTCATTTTAAGAAATTTGGGTTAGTTATAAAATAATCAATCGTTCACTATTGTTTTGTCAATCATTAGTTGGAGAAAAAATTGGTTTTAGCTCTTAGTTCCCAGCTCCTGACTGTAAGAAACTTTGAACTAAGAACTAAAACTTCTGCCTTTTGCCTTCCCAATAATCAACTACTTTTTATTGGCCAGTTCAATTAATTTGGCAACAACTGATTTAGGCTTATTTTTCCGGTCGAATAACAGTGGATAATCGGTTCTTCCGCGTACGGGGAATCCGTTTTTCCATGAGTTGCCATCGTTAACACCCCAAACCGTAACTCTTGGAATCACATCCTGATATTTAAGGAAGAGGGTAAAAAAGTCGACATAGCGCTGGTCCAATTGAGCACTAACCGAATCGGGCAACCCTTCTGTGTATGGATTTAATTTCTGTTGATACTCGAAACTGGCCGAAACTTCGGCACCAACGCGCCAGTCGGGCATTGGCAATACAGATATTTCCATTTCGGTTATCATAACGTTTACTCCTGTGCCGGCAATTAATTGAATGGTTTTTTCGTATTCATCAAGGCTTGGATAATCGAGGCCGATATGGCACTGAAATCCAACGCCATCGATTCTAATGCCCTGGTCTTTGAGTTTCTTCACCATGCGGGCAATGCTTTCTCTTTTGGCAGGAACAAATTCAGAATAATCGTTGTAGTACAATTCTGCATTGGGGTCGGCTTCATGAGCAAACTGGAATGCCAGTTTGATAAAATCTTCGCCCAGAATCTGATAAAACTTACTGTTGCGGTAGCTGCCATCGTCAACTATGGCTTCATTCACCACGTCCCATCCGTGCACCTTGCCTTTGTAACGGCCAACAACGGTATAAATGTGATTTTTCATGCGCTCGGTAAGTACTTCGGGCGATACGTCTTTGCCTTCGCTGTCGGTAAAAAACCAGCGTGGTGCCTGCGAATGCCAAATAAGGGTATGCCCAATAATCTGCATGTTATTGTTAACACCAAACTCTACAAACTTATCGGCCAGGTCAAATTCAAATTTCCCTTCCTGTGGTTGCATTGGGCCGCTTTTCATACAGTTTTCGGCAACAATAGAGTTGAAATGGGTTTTAACAATATTTACTTCATCAACAGCGGTACCCAATATTTGTGGTGTGTTAAGGGCAGTTCCAAAAAAGAATTTCCCTTTATAAGCATCTTTTAAAGTGGCTGCTGTTACAGGCATTACCACTGGCTTAAACAGCATTTGTACGTAATGATACAAATCGTCTTTCCACACCTTAAAATCGTGGTAACCATCAGGAATAACCCTGAAAATATGGGGCACTTTATTGGCTTTCAAATAATCGTGGGTGCGCTGGCTAACCTGCATTAAATTGTCTTTATCGCCACAGGAAACATATATAAGCTTAAGCATTTCCTTTGCCTTTTGAATATTTGGGACCAGCTCGGCGGGCATTTTGGTATTGGGGGCCGATGAAAAGCCGCCTACCCATGCAAATTTGTCGAGATTTCCCAGTCCAAAATTGAGCGATTGTCCACCACCCATAGATAATCCTGCAATGGCGCGAAACTCACGAGTTTTTAATAGAGGATATTTTTTTTCGATAAAGGGTATTAAATCGTTTAAAAGGTCTTTTTCGAATGTTGCAAAGGCTTCAACTTTCTCTTTGTCGAAAATATTTCCTTCGGCACGGTCGTTTTTCATAGCGCGACCATTGGGCAGTACCACTATCATTGGCTCCATTTTGCCGTCGGCAATCAGGTTGTCGAAAATAATATGAGGAACACCGTTTTTGTACCATTCTTTTTCATCGCCGCCAATACCATGTAACAAATACAAAACAGGGTATTTTTTGTTTTTGGAGTATCCCGGAGGGGTATAGATTAATGCCTTACGGGTAGATCCAACCGATTTTGATTTATAGATAACAGTATCTATTTTACCTGCTGCAATAGAATTGCTATGCAAATCAAATCCGTGTGGGGCCTTTATACCAGGTAGTTGTGACAACAGCATTGTTGTATTTAAAATACAAAACCAAAAAGTTATTAAATAGTTTTTCATTCGTAAATAATATTAGGTTAATATCAGAAAGCCTGCCCATATACATCGGTGGGAACCAACATAGCTCATTTTGGCTTTGCCGATGTACGTTTCAAAGGTGTTGCGTTTTTACAAACAAGCCCCGTTCATCATATTATTTATAATTAAGATGTTATTAGGTAGTACAGTCCAAACTAAGATTAATGTAAAAAGTACTTTTTTAACACTATAAATCATTCTTTCCAAACAAACCAAATAAACGATTTGCAGAAAATTGGTGGAAACCAACTCAACATTAAGTCTGGTTTTATTTCTCCTGTTTAAAGTAAAATTAATGGTAGTTATTAATATTTATTTTAATTTTCAGATAATTCAGATTTAAAATCGGATATTAAAAAACAGTAAATAAAGGGGCGTAAGTTGTACAAAAAAAAATTAGTTTTGATTTGGATAAGTAGTTTTACTTTTTTGAAGTTGCTGAAATCTAAAACCAAAGTGGATGCGTATTTTATCCTTTGATTTTTTTTATAAGTTTAACTGATGTCTGAAAAATGAAAAAAATAAAAATCCTGACCCTGTTTACATTTATCATTTTTGTACTGGGTTGCGTTAATCGTGAAACCGTAATATATCACGATGATTTTAATGAATTACTTAATTCAGAGATTTGGAAAGTTGAAATGGACTCATTGCCAGGTTCAAATGTATTTACCAAAAACGGCCGGTTAGTTTTGGATACCAAGGGAGGGGTAACGGTATGGTTGAAAAAAGAATTAAGCGGAAATTATATTATTGAATATGAGCGAACAGTTGTTTTAAACGGAGGTAACAATGACAGGTTATCTGATTTGAACCAATTCTGGATGGCAACCGACCCCAAGTCCCTAAATCTTTTTACACGCAATGGAAGGTTCGAGGAGTATGACTCTCTGTTATTATATTATGTTGGTTTTGGAGGAAACTCAAATACCACAACACGTTTCAGGAAATACTTGGGCAATGGTGAAAAAAATATTTTGAATGAACGGAACGACTTCCTATTGGAAGCGAACAAGCTTTACAAAATTAAAATTTCTGTTGTTGATGGAGTGATTTCATATTGGGTAAATGGTTCATGTTTATTTCTTTTTAATGATCCTGAACCTTTTGAAAAGGGTTATTTTGGATTCCGGTCAACCTGGTCCAGACATGAGATTGATAATATTAAAATATACAGGTTAAACAATAAACCTGAGTAATTTGAAATCAATGCAATTAAATTTTAAATATTAACCACATGGCAATAAACATCAAATATATACATGCTACCGTTAAACATTTTTTTTTGATTTTGTTTTTTCTGGTTTCCATTAATAATCAAATAAATTCGAAAGCACCGAATCAGAATTACCTGGAAAAGAGTGTTACTTTAAACTGGATTGATAATAAACCTCCCGGGCGTTTTGCAGGCAACACACTTGGGGTACCCTGGCCTAAGGGGTTGATCTCGAAAGATGAGAAGTTCGCTATTGATGATGGGTTTTCAGAGCAGTTTATGACTCAGACCTGGCCACTCGCATATTGGCCTGATGGTTCGGTAAAATGGACAGCAGTTGCTGTTAGTCCCAACAAGTGTATAAAAGGTAATCTAAGATTAGTTGTTAGTAAGGGGACGATGCCGGCAGAAAAGATCAAATCAATCGAAACAGATGATAATATTATAATTAATACAGGTGTAATTAATACGGTCATTAATAAAAAGGGAGATGTAATAATTGCTTCAATTACAAGGGGAGGAAGTGAAATTGCAAATAATGGTAAACTGGTAATGACCATGCAAAAATGCAGTGAAGTTTCCAATAGCCATTTTTTAGTAAAAGAAAAGTTCACAGGAAATATTAATAGGATTAGCCTGGAACAACCGGGCCCGGTAAGGACTGTTGTTAAGATTGAAGGAACTCATATTTCAGAGCCAGGTAATAGCTTGATACCCTTTATTATAAGACTTTATTTTTATGCAAATGGGGAAAATATCCGTGTAATTCATACCATAATTTATAATGGTGATGAAAATCTTGATTTTATCAGTGGCCTGGGATTCACTTTTAATGTTCCTATGAAGGGGGAATTTCACAACAGACATGTTCGTTTTGTTGGTGAAAATAACGGGGTATTTGGGGAGTCGGTACGCGGACTAACCGGTTTACGACGAAACCCTGGTGATGATATTATCTCTGCCCAGATTGAAGGAAGAGAAACCCCGGCTCTTGATAAATTTCCTGAACCTATTTTAAAAGGTATTAATTATATTCCGGCATTTGGCGATTATAAACTTACACAGATAGCATCAAATTCCTTTTCAATTAGTAAACGTACAACCGAAGGATTTTCATGGTTAACATCTGCCGTTGGCCACAGGGCATCGGGGGTTGGATATATTGGCGGTCCATCAGGAGGCATGGCATTTGGTATACGGAATTTCTGGCAATCATACCCATCCCAGATTGACATTCGAGATGCTGCAGGAAGCAGTGCAGTTGTTACATTATGGTTTTGGGCACCTGATGCACACCCAATGGATATGAGATTTTACCATGACGGAATGGGGCAGGATACCTATGAAAAACAATGGGAAGGGCTGGAAATTACTTATGAAGATTATGAACAAGGGTATGAAAAACCTTATGGGGTGGCCCGAACCAGTGAATTTGATTTATGGGTGGTTGAAGCTACACCAACAAGAAATGAGTTAATTGAATATGCAGGGATGGTAACACAACCCCCCACACTTATGGCCGACCTTAATCATATTCAGAATGCAAAGGTATTTGGTAACCTTTGGTCGGTAAGAAATGAATCTTCACCAATAATGATCCGGATTAATAAAAAACTTGATTGGTTGTTTGATTATTATAAACTTCAACAGGACCAGCATAATTGGTATGGTTTCTGGAATTTTGGCGATTTTATGCACACCTATGATACCCATCGTCATGTATGGCGCTATGATGTTGGGGGTTACGCCTGGGACAATTCTGAATTATCAACCGATCTTTGGTTGTGGTATTATTTTTTACATTCAGGCCGAAGTGATGTTTTCAGGATGGCTGAGGCCATGACCCGCCATACAGGGGAGGTTGATGTTCATCATCTTGGTAGGTTTGCCCCGCTTGGTTCACGCCACAATGTTTTGCACTGGGGTTGTAGCGCCAAACAGATGCGGATAAGCACGGCTATAAACAGAAGGTTCTATTATTACCTGACTGCCGATGAACGCACGGGCGAACTGCTTAATGAACAATTGCATGCCCATAGGTCGTTATATAATATTAGGCCATTAAGAAAAAGGGGTGTGACCCAAAGCCCCAACCCCGATAAAGCCTGGTTAAGTTTTGGAACAGATTGGGGGTCAATGCTTGGGGCATGGCTAACCCACTGGGAAAGAACAGGATGTGATTCAATGAGAGTTAAAATTAAGCAAAGCATGGAATCAATAGCCGCTCAACCTCGCGGGTTTTTCACAGGAGGTGGCTTAATGGATCTTAATACAGGGGTTTTTTATAAATCGGACAATGATAATGTTACAGTATCACACTTAAGTGCCGTATTTGGGTTAGTTGAGATATGTGCCGAAATTGTAGATTTGATTGAGTCACCATTATTTGAAAAAGCCTGGTTGCAATATTGCGAACTATATAATGCATCACCAAAAGAGCAAAGAGCAGTATTGGGTACCGATCTTGGTAAAATGGGACTAAGGCAGGGTCATTCCAGGTTAACGGCTTTTGTTGCCAAAAAGAAGCAAAGTGAAAAGTTGGCCAAGAGATCATGGAATGAATTTGTAAATAATAATGCTCAAAACTCACTTTCAATTCCTTCAATTCAAAATGTTATACCCCCCAATGTTTTAAACCCGGTGGGCGAGGCGCCTGAAATATCAACCAATTATGCGGCCCAATGGGGGTTGGCTGCCATTCAGTGCATGAGCCTGATAAATGAATATATAGTTAAACTTAAATTGGATGAAAAAAAATAAAACCCTGATTTAAATTCAGTGTGATAATTTTAACAACTAATAAAGGTATAGGGGGCATTTCCAATAATATGCCCCTTTTTTTGTGCTCAAAGTTAAAACATAGTTTGCCGCACTATTTGTATTCCTGCCTTAATTTTTACTGATAAAGTTGTATCCACCTTCGATTTTTACGAAGAACGGTTAATTTTAATATGGACTCTGATTTTATTAATCGTTTTATCATAATAACCCATATTGCTTATAGCAGTTTAAATGCATTTATTTTCCAGCCATTAAATATTAATCACTTATAAAAAATCACTACTATCCGATAAAAAGTTGTTTTGTCCCTAACGGGACAAAAGTTCAATTCTCAATTAAGTGTTTTACCGATCTTTAGTCCCTAACGGTACTGTGCCGTCAGGTACAGATTATCGGTAAAGATGAATCGACCCCGATTTTCAGTATTGTCCTGTAGGGACACCTCAATAAGTCGGCATTATAGCATCTTATCGAAAAATTTATCGGACAGTAGTGATAAAAAATATTGAAAAGAAATATTTCTCATTTACACTTCAATTTAGATGTATTGAAATTTATTAAATGGAAACAATCGTCCTCCTTAAATGGACATTTTTGAACCTTTACTTGGCGCTACCTTTCTAATTTTGGTTAACATATATTAATGATTGCTAATAAATATTTTAAAAAGGCAACCACAGGTTTAACAATTTGGGTTAATTAATCCAGGAGTTGATCCGGTGAATTACTGGAGCATACCCAATAGTGTGTGCTTTATTACTCATTTTTATGACGATTTATAAACTACCCTTAAAAATTCACTTTATGAAATTATTTAAAGAATCGTTTCTTTTTTTAATTGTTGTATTATTTATGGGATTTTGGTCCTGTCAGGAGTGGGATAAAATTGACCCTCCGGCAGGAAACCAAAAAAACGACCCGCCAACTGTTGACCCCTCCTATTCAGGTTGTTCAGACCCAACCATTGGAAAGGAAGGTAATACTTATTATATAATATCATCTAATGCAGAAATTAGTGGTATAGTATATAATAAAGGATTGGTTTTAAGGACCACTGGGAACCTTGTTGATATGGTTATGACAGATGAAACAGCTTATGTCTTAAATGATGTAATAACCAATTGGGCAGGAGCACGTATTTTGGCATTGGACCCGTCCATAAATCTCCAAAATGTAATAATAAGCCATCCAAATTTGAAAAGAGTTGGTAGCCAATGGCGGTTATATTACACAGTGCACGCAAATACCAAAACGTCATTAATAGGATATGCTGTTAAACAAAACCTGGCCGAAGGCCAGTGGGAAGACAGAGGTGAGGTTTTATCATCAACCCCCACTTCAAATTTTAAGGCATCAAATCCGAGTTTTTGTGAATCTCCTGATGGTACAAAACATTACCTGGCATATGGAAACGGGCCTGATGGAGTTCATATAATTGAACTAAGCACATCCACAGGATTGCCGGTTGGATCATCAACAGCAATTGCAAACCGTATAGACGGAACAGGGGCTGCAAACCCGGAGTTGTTTTATTACGGTGGATATTACCATTTGCTTTTTACTACTTACCAGGGTGCATTCCCTTTAACAGGTCATGCTGTATCCGTTACCCCCGTCGGACCATACAGAGATGTTGCGAACAGGAGTGTTTCGGCAATACCTAATTTCTGGAATGTAACAAGGGTTATTACAAATCATACCCATGCCAATGGTGTTACATGGGAGAAAGTTGATGGAATGGGGATTTTGCAGGACGGGGTAAATAATTTTATTGTGCACCACGCAACTACCGGAACCAGCGGCCCTACACTCCATATCAGAAAAATGGAATGGCTAATGGATTCGAGAAGGGTTACAGGGACTCTTATACCCGTTCCATGTATCAGTCCGGAAAGATATGCACAAAATTTGGCCAACGATGTTTCCATTGCCGATATACCGGGAGTTTGGCATTACGGAACATTATGGGGGCATGTTATAAGCGGCATAAATTATACAATGACTTTTAATGCAGACGGAACATATAATGGAGGAAGTTGGGATTATAACCCATCTACTAAAATCCTTCATTTGGTGAGTAGAGAATGGGGCAATGAACATATATATGTATATCTGTCCAAAGGAAATGACTGGACAAATGACAAGGCCATTACCATTGTAGGGGCAGGGATAAATGACTCATTTGGAGATTACCCCGGTGTTTGGATGAAAAAACAGGGAACATCGGGTGGCGGTGGTGGCGTTACACACCGGAAGGGTGTTTTTGACCCGTCAATGGCCAGAGATACAAAATATTGGGTTTTTTCGAGCAACGCCGGTGTAGATGGATTTGATTATCAGAAGGGAGTGGTGGTTAAATCAAGTAGTGATTTGGTTTTCTTTGATGAACGGGGCTATGTTTTGAGTAATGTAATTGATTCATGGGCAGGAGCCCGACTTAAGGCTTTGGATCCTTCAATTGAAGATGATAAGATAGTTATGGGTCAGCCCAATATCAAAAAAGCCGGTTCTGAGTGGAGACTTTATTATTCAGTCCAGGCAGGAACAAAAGCATCAGTTATTGGGTATGCAACATCGCCTTCGCTTGAAAACCCAAGCTGGACAGATAAAGGTGAAATTTTATTTTCAAATGAAGGGACACCTTATAAGGCAATGAGCCCGAGTTTTCTTGATGATGGCACAAAGCAATACCTTGTATTTGGTGAGAACTTCGGAGGGGTTTACCTGGTCGAAATTGAAAAAACATCAGCGAATATAACAGGAACTCCGGTAAGAGTGGTTGGGTGTTCGGCTGATACCCCCGACAACCAAAGGGCCGGCTCGGCAGAAATTATGTACTATAACGGATATTATCATATTATAGCCACGTATAATAATTTATCGGTATTTCACTCAGCCTCGGCAACTCCTGCCGGACCATACTTTGATTTTGGAAATCGTAATCTGTCTAACCTATCCGGTTTTGCCGATTCTCGTATTCTTACCCCGTACGAATTTTCAGGTGGGTCAGCATGGTCATATACAGATGGATTAAGTATATGTGTTGATGGAACCAAATGGTTTGCAGTTCACCATGCCCGTAAAAGAGGCTCCGATGATTACGATCTTCATGTAAGAAGTCTCACCTGGCTTGAAGATAGCAGAATTGTAACCACAACCAGGCCATTCCCAACTTTAAGTCCGGAGAGATATGGTGGTGGTGATGGCGGAAATATAACTGCGGCAAACCTGGTAGGCGCCTGGCACTATGGTACCCTTTGGTATCAGTTTAATCCAAGTTCATATAACGGGTTATCAAGCCCAATAATGGAATTCCAGGCTAACGGTACATATATTCATCGTGGAAGTGCCACAGGCGGAACCTGGGAGTATAACGAAACAACAAAAGTACTTCGGTTAACCAGCAGTGTATGGGGAGGCGAGAAAATATTCCTAAAGGTAAATACAGGGTTTGACTGGGATAAAGGAACAAACACGATAGTTGCTTCAGGGGTTAACGATACATTCTTTTTACATCCGGGAGTTTGGATGAAGAAAGAAATCAATTGATACTAAACAATTAACAAAAACCTATGAGAAATTTGTTAGAAACAATTATAAAAGCCAGGGGGGAATATTTCTCCCGGCTTTTGGTTTTTGCTTTTCTTTTATTTGTGGGGCAATTGGCTTATGCACAACGCCAGGCAGTAACAGGAGTTGTAAAAACTGAATCCGGAGAAACCCTTGCAGGCGTAAGTATTTCTGAAAAAGGAACATTTAACGGAACTATCTCAGATATCAACGGAAGGTACAATATTGTTGTAGCATCTGAAGCATCAATTGAAATCAGATTTTTGGGATTTCAAACCCAATCGATAAAAGTTGAAGGCAGGGCCAATATCGATATTGTTCTTAAAGAAGATTTTGTTGCACTTGAAACAGTTGTTGTTGTTGGTTATGGCCAGCAGAAAAAGGAGAGTGTTATTGGGGCAATTTCTTCGGTTGGAACAGGGGAGCTTTTAAAATCCTCCTCCCCAAATATTACCCAGGCAATAGCCGGTAAACTTCCGGGGGTAATGACGGTGCAATCATCAGGTGCCCCGGGGGCCGACAATGCTGCCATTTTTATTCGCGGAAGGGCATCATTCGCCGGAGATAACCAACCACTTATTATGGTTGATGGAGTTGAACGTGAATTTTCACAAATAGCACCCGATGATATAGAAACTATTTCGGTTCTAAAGGATGCATCGGCAACCGCCGTTTACGGGGTAAGGGGGGCAAATGGGGTAATTCTTGTTACAACCAAACGTGGTAACGACAATAAGCCCCAGGTAAGCTTTACTGCCAATTATCAATGGCAAACACCCACAAGAGGTGATAATTACCTTGACTCATACAACTCGGTGGTGTTGCTCGAGGAAGCTCTGGCAAACGATAACCTGGCTTCGCAATACTCTGCTAATGATATTGATATGTTCAGGAAATCTGTCAGGGGTGAGTTAACCCTGCAGCAACAACAACTTTACCCAAATGTTGACTGGTATGATGAGATTTTGAAGAATTCGGCACCCGCACAAAGGTATAATGTTAACATTCAGGGCGGCACAAAAAAGATGCGCTATTTTACATCACTTGAGTATTATAATCAGGGAGGTTTATATAAAGACAATAATAACTATGATTATGGAAAAAGCGCCAATGTAAGTTTTAACCGTTATTCATTCCGCGCTAACCTTGATTTTTTAATAACAAGGCACTTTACTGCTTCAGTTAATTTTGGAACCAGGTTTGAAGAGCGAAAGGGGCCAAATATTGTTGATAATAACGCTGTAAACGAAGTTTTTTATGAGTTGAACCACTCTCCGGGTTGGCTTTTCCCTGTAAGGTATGAGAACGGATTTTATGGTGGGAATTCTCAAAATCAGAACAATATAGCTGCCAAACTTGCCAATGGGGGTTTTTATCAAACCGTTAGGACAATAAATGAAACCAACTTTATTTTAAAACACGATTTTGATTTTATAACCAAGGGCCTTTCAGCAAAAGCAATGGCCTCATTCGATTATGACACTAACTATGACCGAAGGTTCAGAGCAGGATTTGCCACTTATGAACTAATTGACAGGGAAAACCCCGGTTTAACAAGTAGTTATACCCGTTTCGGAGAAGATGGGGAATTAACATATGTTGGTAATGTTCAAACCACAAGCATGAAGACCTACCTTGAGTTCTCTTTTGACTACGCAAGGATTTTTAATGATGTACATGAAGTATCTGCATTATTGCTGTATAATCAAAATGATTACAGATTTCAGGCCGATTTATCCAAAAGGTACCAAGGGGTTGTTGGTAGAGTAACCTACAATTATCAACGTAAGTATTTTGGGGAATTTAACGCCGGTTTTAACGGTTCTGAAAACTTCGCAAAGGGAAATCGTTTTGGATTCTTCCCATCAATGTCGGTTGGCTGGATGCTATCAAACGAAGAATTTATGGAACCTGCAGGGAAATGGCTTGATGCATTTAAAATACGTGCATCATACGGGGAAGTAGGAAACGATGTGTTTAAGCGCAATAATACTGATGTAAGGTTTTTATATTTAGATTCATGGACCCAGCTTAACAATGCATATACGTTTGGTACAAATAATTCCCAGCCGGGAATCTTTGAGGGTCAATATCCAAACTATTTAGTGACCTGGGAAAGAGCCAGAAAATATAATTTTGGTATAGAATCAGGTTTTTTGCGTGGATTATTGGCCGTAAATATTGATGTTTTCAAAGAAGACAGGGAAAATATCCTAACTGATTATTTAACAAAACCAGGTTGGCTTGCTGTTTCAATGGCCCCTGGAAACCTGGGCAAATCCAAAAACCAGGGGTTTGAAGTTGTGCTTGGTCACAAGCATAAAATTAATAAGTTCAATTATAATGTAAACGCCAATTTCACACACGCCAAAAATGAAATTATTGAAAGGGACGAGCCTCCCGGTATGACTGGTTATCTAAAACGTGAAGGACAACCTATAAACCAGTTTTACGGGCTCATTTCCGAAGGATTTATTACCCAGGCTGACATTAACAGTGGCAGTTTGCCCCAGTCAACATTTGGAATTGTTAAGCCTGGAGATTTAAAGTATCGCGATATGAACAAAGATGGATTTATTGATGACCGTGATGCAACATTTATTGGTTATAGCGATATCCCTGAAAATGTTTACAGTTTAACTCTGGGTGCTGAATATAATGGCTGGGGGTTAAGTATAATGTTCCAGGGGGCAAACAAGGTATCACGTTTTTACGATTCTGAATCAATGTTTGCGTTTGTAAATGGGGGCAAAGTAAAGGAACATCATCTTTTAAGGTGGAACCCGTCACGTACTGAAGCCGAAAATCTCTCAAAAGCGAAATACCCGCTTTTACATTACGACCAGAATGGACTTCATAATCAGCTCAGAAACTCATTCTTCCTTCAAAATGGTGATTATTTACGGCTTAAGAATGTGGAGCTGAGTTACATCATTCCCGGCCGTATTTCAAAAAGATGGCACATGAATCATGTTCGCCTGTATGTAAATGCTAACAACCTTATTACCTGGGATAAGCTTGATATCGAAATTGACCCCGAAACTACAGGGTCTAATTTATACCCAATTATGAAATCTGTTAATATGGGTGTTAACATAAGGTTTTAATTAAAGTTTACAGGTTGCTAATAAATTTAAACACATGAAACGAGCCATGAGAAAGTTTTTCTCACACAGGGGAATGACTAATGTGGCGAGTTCCATCTGACAAATAAAAAACAAATTATAAACAGATGAAAAAGTATCTTTTATATCTCATATCAGTTGTCGGTATTGCCACTCTTACCCTTTCGTCATGTGAAGATATGTTTGGTGATTTTCTCGACAAACAACCAAGTAACGAATTGACAGAGGAACAGGTTTTTGGGTCGTGGAGAAATACAGAGTATTATTATTACGATATTTATAACTTCCTCAGGAACGGACTTGGCAGGATAAACAGCTCCTGGATGGATGCAGCTACCGATCTTGGTGTAACCAGTTTCTCATGGGGCGGGACACGCTATAGTTTTAATGTTGGAAATTATTATTCAACAGGGGGAGCGCCTGAAATTAATGATACCTGGTATCATTATTATCGCGGTATCAGAAAATGCAATACTCTTCTCGAAAAAATTGATGGGGTTCCATTAAGTGCAGAAGAGAATGTAAATGATCGAAAAAAAAGTGTTGACAGAATAAAGGCAGAAGCTCGTTTTTTCAGGGCTTACTTTTACTGGGAGCTGGCAATCCGTTATGGTGCAGTACCTTTAGTAACAACCAGGCTAAACCCCGAAGATGAGTCAATAAAGCAAATTGACAGACCAGCCTCGGTTAAAGAGAATTTCCAGTTTATTTTAAATGAACTTGATGATTGTTATAGTGAGTTAAGTTCTGAATGGGAGGTAGCAAGCTCCGATTTGGGTCGCATAACTAAAGGTGTAAACCTGGCTCTTAAAAGCAGGATAATGCTTTATATGGCAAGCCCTAGGTATTCATCTCTCGGTTTGGCTACCTGGCAGGATGCCGTTGATGTTGCCGAAGAGTTTATTACATATTTTGGTGAAGGCAAATTTTATTCATTAATGACCCAAACCGATCAAGCCCTGGGATATCAGCTGGCAATTTCGCGGAGGAAACAGGATGGAAACCCGGAGGTTATATTTTGGCGCAATGATGGCAGAGGCGATTGGTGGAGAAACGAATCACCGGTTGGATTTGGTGGTAATGGAGGTTTATGTCCTTCACAAAACCTGGTTGATATGTATGATATGGCCAACGGATTATCACCATTTACAGGATATGATGCAACCGGGGCACCAATATACAACAGCAGTGGCGGAGTTACTGTTAATATTGCATCAGGTTACAATGACCAATCACCCTACCTGAACAGAGACCCACGGTTTTACAAAACCGTGTTGCATAACGGAGCCATTTGGTGGAACAGGCCAATTGATACAACAGAAGGTGGGACAGACAATCCCAGTGGTAATGCCAATGCCACACCAACCGGCTATTACAATAGAAAATACCTTGATGATTCGCAAACTCATTACCGTGATGGTGGTGTTATGTTCCGTAACTGGATTTTTATAAGATATGCTGAAATTTTACTGAACTATGCTGAGGCTTTGAATGAAGTAAATGGTCCTTCGGCAACTGTATTTAGCACCCTTCAAAAGCTAAGAAACAGAGTTGGGATTACTTCCCTTTTATCTGGCAGAACTGATTTACAGACAAAAGAAGCCCTGCGAAATTTCATCAGGAAGGAACGGACAATTGAACTTGCCTTTGAAGACCATCGATATTGGGACGTTCGCAGGTGGAATGTTGCAGTTGAATCATTATCAAGGCCAATATATGGTTTTTCAATAGTGAAAAACGGAGCTAACACAATCTATACACGTCAGGTAGCCCAGAAAAGGGTGTTCGTCCCAAAAATGTACCTCTATCCCATACCTGAAGCAGAAATATGGAGGACCGGAATTGAAAACAATCCTGACTGGTAAACCGACAGTATAATGAAACAAGTCCCGTATGTCAGGGGCGAGTTACATCATACCTTCAAAAATTAATTTAATTATGATGAAAATTAAATTTGAGTATATGGTTAAATATATATTTGATAGTTTGGCTGCAATGTTGAAAAAGAGTTTAACTGGCGGCTTACTACTTATAGTAACTGTCTCGGTTTTCGGTCAGAACACTGATGGCTATTTAAAAGGACAGGTTACTGATGAAAACCGAAAACCCGTTTATGGTGCTTTAGTTGGGGTATCAGAGGAATTTAGAATATCTGCAACGGATAAAAACGGTAATTTTGAGCTAAAGAATGTTAGCGGGTCCGATTCAATTTATGTTCGAAAAACCGGGTATTCAACTGTTTTTGTAAAAGCAGATTTCAACAATACCCTTCAGGTAGTTTTAACACGTGATAAAGATGGTTATTCCCAAAAAATTGGAATGCCATACCAAAAGGTCCAGAAAAAGTATGTTGTTAATTCTGCATCAACAATTTATGGTGCTGAACTTGAAAAACACCCGGTTACAGTATTGCAAAACGCATTTGTAGGTGGTGTTAGCGGTGTTGCCACATTAGAAGGAAACTCTGAACCCGGTTGGTCAGAAAGCGCATTGTACATAAGGGGGCTCCGTACAATGAATGCTGCTGCACGCGCCCCGCTTATTATTGTTGATAATGTTGAGAGGGACCTTTCTTTTTTGGATGCATATCCAATTGAAACAATTACTATTTTAAAGGATGCAGCTTCAACCGCAATATATGGTATGCGAGGTGCCAACGGGGTTGTATTTGTAACAACCAAACGGGGTGAAGAAGGAAGAACAGCAATCAATGTTAACCAGGAAGTTGGTTTTCAAACCCTTTCAGGCCTGCCCGAACATCAAAACTCGTATAATTATGCATTAACGGTTAACCAGGCTCGCTATCTTGACGGCCTTCAGCCTATGTTTACCGATAAGGATATTGAGCATTATAAAGAAGCAGTTGACGGAACGCTTGATCCATCTCTCAGGTTCAGGTATATTAACACAAACTGGTATAACGAAATGCTGCGCGACGCCGCCCCGCAATACCGTACCAATATAAATATCAGCGGAGGAAATAACCGGGCACGGTATTATGTTTCATTAACCTATCTCAGGCAAGAGGGGTTATATGACAATAAATGGACCGAGTGGAATGAAGATTACTCAACACAACATGTTTTAAACAGGTATAACCTGAGATCAAATATTGATGTGGATGTTACACCCGGCTTAAATGTTTCTCTTGATTTGGGAGGGAGAATTGATATAATTTCACAACCATTGGCATCAACCTGGTCATTGTTTACATGGGGAGTTGGCGAAAACCTTCCAACCAATCCGGTTTTTGCACCCAATGGTGAGTTTTTTATGCCAAATGATAATACCGAAAAAAATG
Source organism: Marinilabiliaceae bacterium (assembly GCA_037439945.1). Lineage (GTDB taxonomy): Bacteria > Bacteroidota > Bacteroidia > Bacteroidales > Marinilabiliaceae > CALEUX01. The sequence goes on along the minus strand of JBBIVA010000006.1, from coordinate 28,947 downwards.
GACCTGCAAGGGTTGCTATGTCGGGTATTGACTATAACCGAAGAAGAAACCTTTATTCAAATGTTACTGTTACCGGTAAACTCGATTTTATTACTAAGGGACTTGCAGTAAAAAGTATGGTGGGCTTTGACTCATATAACACGTTCCAGTACACCCAGAGCCAGAACTTTAACGCATTTTACTATGATCCAACTTCTGGTATTGCTGATAATCCGGATTCGTACACATATACCCGCCGCCGAACAGCTTCACCATTGGCAAACCCGGTAACCATTGCCAGGGGTATGTCATATAATATTAACCTTGTAGGGTCATTGAATTATGACAGGGTTTTCAATGAAAAACATGCTGTAACCAGCCAGGTATTAATGCGCACATATCAGAATGTGGTTGAAGGTTATGTATCATCTTACCGGTATTTAACCTATGGTTATTTAGGTAGTTATGTTTATAACAATAAATACATTGCCCAGTTTTCGACCTCTTATATGGGAAGCGATAACTATAAAAAAGGTGACAGGTATGGATTATTTCCGGGTTTGAGCCTGGGTTGGGTCGTTTCTGAAGAAAACTGGGTTAACCAAAACACTGCAACCCTGCTTAAGCTACGCGCATCTATTGGTCGGGCAGGGCAGGCTAACACTGGCGTGCGCAGATATCCATATCAGGGTGAATATAGGGAAGGCGGCGGGTATAATTTTGGTACAAGCCAGACGTTTTTACCCGGGGCATTTGAATCGGCTGCAGGGAACTCAAATATAAAGTGGGAAATTTCTGATATGTTTAACCTGGGGGTGGATTTTGATTTGTGGAATGCCCGGCTTTTCGGACAAATTGATTTGTTTAAGGAATGGAGATCCGGAATTCTTGTTGCCCGATCAACCGTTCCCGATATGTATGGGGTTGCTGTACCTCAGGATTCGTATGGTAAAGCTGAAACCACCGGCGGAGAATTTACCATCGGTCATAAAGGAAGCATAAATAGCTTCAAATACTTTATTGAAGGCATGGTAACCTACAACAGAAGTAAAATAATTAACATGGATGAAATCCCTCCATTGTATGACTACCAGTCAAGAACAGGGAAAAGAATTGGTATTTGGAGCCTGCTTATTTGGGATCAATGGGCTTCGGACCCTGACCTTATATCTACTTCAGTAACCGATGCAGTTGATAATCCTAATAAATATCCTTTCCAGGGGTCAATGAAACCCGGTAACGCTGTTTTTATTGATCAGAATGGCGACAGGGTTATTGATGATTATGATATGGTTCCTTCAGGTTATACTAATATTCCTGAACTTATTCCATCAATTAAAATTGGTTTTGAATGGAAAGGGTTTGATGGAAGGGTATTATTAACAGCCTACCAAAACAGAACTGTTGAAACCCGGGAAAATATGGACTTTGCCTTTGGCTGGGGAGGCGCAACAACACACGAGGTAACTAAAACCTGGGGATATTTTACAGATGACCCATCCGACCACAGAAATATTAATGCCAAATACCCTAGGCTTTCAACGGGTTTTAGCGATAATGACCGTAATTACCCTCGTAACCAGTCAACAATATGGTTCCAAAACGGGAATTTTATTTCATTGCGTAATGTTGAGGTTGGTTATTCCCTGCCTGTGCATTTGCTTGCAAAGGTTAATATAACTAAGTGCAGGTTTTATTTTAGCGGTTATAATCTTTATAACTGGAGCAATTTTGATAATGGATTTGATCCTGAAAGTCCTCTCAACTATATATGGGCATATCCAAAAACAAAATCGTTCTCATTTGGTGTTAACCTGGGATTTTAAATATTAATTTTTGACACTATAAACGCTCATTTTATAAGGTTTTAATTTTTATCGAAAAGAGTGTTGAAATTGTCCAATCAAAAAAATATTAAAATGAATACAAACAAAATAGTTATGCTCATGGCCTGGGTTACCATTATTTTTGGAACCTTTGGCTGCGACTCATTTCTTGATAAGGAATATGATGCTTCACTTTCAGATGAGAAAGTATTTTCAAACTCTACATTAACGCGTCAGTTTTTAACCGATATATACACCAATTTGCCCGATGGTATTGGAGTGTACGGCGACCCACAATTCTTGGGGGCTTCACGTGATGCCATGACTGACAATGCAACATCATATTGGGGATTGCATTTTTATAATAAAATTAATACCGATAGCTATACTTCTACAAATCACCCATTATTAGGCTTTTGGGGCATTAATTTCAATGGCATAAGAAAATGTAACCAGTTTCTGAAAAATATCGATCCCAAAGTAATCCCCAATGAAACAACTGAAGGCGATAATAACAAGCTTTACGACAGATATAAAGCCGAAGCAATATTATTAAGGGCGATTTTTCATTTCGAACTGGTAGCGTACTTTGGGGATGCCCCAATATTAACCGAAGTATTGGATATGGACAACCAGGCACAGATGAACCTGCCTCGTCAGAAATCATATGATGTTTTAAAATGGGTGGCCGACCAGTGTGATCTGGTAAAAGATGTTTTACCTTTCAGGTATGCATCAGAAGGAAACTGGGGCCGTGTGAACGGAGCCTCGGCCTATGCCCTTAAATCAAGGGCGCTTCTTTACAGGGCCAGCGCATTGAACAATTCAACAAACGATTTAAACTGGTGGCAGGAGGCTGCTCAGGCAGCCAAAAGCCTAATAGATAAAAACAGCTCATTTGGGAACCCATTCAGTTTATATCCCGATTATCAGAAATGTTTTGTTGATCCCCCATATCAGAACAACGAAATAATCCTTAGCAGGTCAATATGGAATACAAGTATTATTGAAACAAGTTTGTTACCCGAAGGTTTTGCCGGTTGCTCGGGACGCACAAATCCAACTCAAAATCTTGTTGACTCTTATGAAATGGCAAACGGAAAGTTTATTTACGAAACAGGCTCGGGTTACAACCCCCAAAACCCCTATGTTAACCGTGACCCCAGGTTTCATGCAACTATATTTCACCATGGGTCTGTATGGGGCAGGGCTGACCGTTCTGAACAACGTTCCATAGATGTCCATTTTAACAGTGCATCAGATAAGGGTGCGGACTACAGGGGGTCGCTCGGAGGTACATTTACCGGTTATTATCTTAAAAAATATGTTAATCCCGATTTGGTTATGTCTGATAAAAAACCATTACCACATGCCTGGGTTATTTACAGATATGCAGAGGTATTGTTAAATTATGCAGAGGCATTGAACGAAACATTATCGGCTCCTAACCAACTTGTTTATGATGCTGTTAATTTGGTGCGACACAGGGGTATAGGCCAAATGCCACCTTTGCCAGCCGGTTTATCGAAGGACCAGATGAGAAAACGGATAAGAAATGAAAGACGTGTTGAGCTGGCATTTGAAGATCACAGGTTTTTTGATGTTAGAAGGTGGAAGGCTTTTGAAGGTGTAACCTATAATAATGAGAAAAACTCATCAAATACTTTTTTTAATGATAAGCTGTTGTTTATTGGTGGTGTACAGGTTAGGGTTGCAGGTTCGTTGGTTCGATACACTTTTGGGGAAGTAACCGAACAGGGACAGAGGGTGTTTAATTCACCCAAAAATTACTTATTCCCAATACCTTACAATGAAACCAAAAAGGCTCCCAATCTTGGCCAGAATGATGGTTGGCAGTAATAAATTTTATCATAATTATAATACGGGGGATAAATTATTTATATCCCATCAAAAAAAGGCAGGTTCTAAAGTAGTTTTTTAATTTATCAATCTTTTTTTTAAAAATTAAAGTTCGTGTAACAAAGGTTATTTATAAATGTAAAATTGAAAAAGTTATTATTTATGAAGTGTAAATATTTACCCATTATTGGGTTACTCTATATTGCTGTGTCTTGTACCGAAGATAAAATTGAAAAGGATATAGATAAGCCTGAAGATCCGGAGGAAGAGCCCGTTTACAGGGCCCCTGTTTATACCGACGATTATTCTTCAATTTCGGGTTGGGACAAGAGATTTCAATGGAACCTGGCAAATGTTCATGATCCCAGCGTGGTTTATGATGGTAATTACTATTATATGTATGGTACTGATGCATCGTATGGTAATGTACACGATGGGCATGGGCATTTTCCATACCGAAGATCAAAGGATTTGGTGAATTGGGAGTTTAGAGGAATGGCAATGACCACCACTCCTGCCTGGATAAAAGATTCATTAAATAACATAAGAGCCAAAGCTGGTCTTTTACCTATTGAAAAACCCATTTATGGACATTGGGCCCCTGTGGTGCGTAAGGTTGGAAATAAGTACCGTATGTACTACAGTATTGTTATAGACAATTACATAAAAACAGGTAAAGCAAATACAGCCGCAAATTTTGATGGTTCATGGACCGAAAGGGCCTATATTGGTATGATGGAAACTTCAAATCTGGCCAATAACTTATGGCTTGACAAGGGTATGGTTGTTTCATCTTCAACAGACAGGGGATTAAACTGGACACGGACAAACAGGGATACTGACTGGAATGCCTATTTCAAATGGAATGCAATTGATCCGTCATATATTGAAACGCCACAGGGTGAGCACTTCCTTATTTATGGGTCATGGCACTCTGGTATTGTAGCATTAAAAATTAACCCGGCAACGGGCAAGCCTTTCAAACTGGCAACTTTGGCCGATCATGGTACCCTAATAGCCAGGCGCTCAAATAATGATTCAAACAGATGGCAGGCTTTGGAGGCCCCTGAAATAATTTATAATTCTGAAACCGGTTATTATTACCTTTTCCTTGCCTACGACGAACTTTCGGTGGCATACAATACCCGCGTTTGCAGGTCAAGAAGTATTACAGGCCCATATTTGGGAATCGACGGGACAAATATTTCAGCAGGCGGTAATTGCTGGCCTATGTTAACCCATCCATATAAATTCAATAACCACTCCGGATGGGTTGGAATTTCGCATTGTGCAATATTTAAAAATGAAACCACCGGTGAATGGTTTTATAGTTCACAGGGACGGCTACCTTCTAATACCGGAGGAAACCCGCACAGTAATGCCATAATGATGGGCCATGTACGAAAAATAAGATGGACAGATACCGGTTGGCCTGTTGTTATGCCCCAACGTTATACTGCAATGCCACAGGATGAAATAACAGAAGCCGATTTAGTTGGTAACTGGGAAAATATAACAATGGCATATTCTTATCAAACAATGCAGGTATCATCGCAATTGGTGCTAAACGCCGATAAAACTGCTACGGGTGCTTTTACCGGAACCTGGTCGTATGATAAGCAAAATAAAGTATTAACCGTTGCCAATAATAAGTTGTGTGTTGAGCGCGAGCTGGACTGGGAGAAATCTCCCCGTGTTAAAACAATTGTTTATTCAGGGTTAACTTCAAATGGAAGACCTATTTGGGGGAAAAAAATACAATAACATTGTAAAGTGGTTATTGGTGTTTAAGTTGTAATAAAGGTCTGTATTTTAGGTTGGTTTCAGTTATTACTCCATTCTAAAAATTAAAATCCGGATAGACTTTTTAATTAAAGAGTCAATCCGGATTTAATTTTGAATACAATTAATCTATATTATCAAATGTTATTATTGTTCAAATTGCACCAAAACAACCGACTTGGCCGGAAGCTCAACAACAAGTTTATTATTTTTGGGTTTTTCCACAATAAAGTTCTTTAGCGAAACCTTTTCGGGTTTTCCAAAGTCATTGTAATCATTTATTTTTGCACCGGTTACAATTTTTCCCGAACTCTTTTTAGGATTAAACCCGGTCATTTCAATTTCAACCTTTACTGGTTTGTTTGCATTCATGTTTGTAAGGGTTACGCTAACAATTCCATTCTTTATTGATGCCGATGCATTGGAAGCGGGTATTTTTCTGTTGTTAAGCTCGTAGTCTTCTACTTTTAAATTTAGCGGAATCATTGTTGCTCCCTGGTGAACGCTGTACATTTTAAAAACATGATAGGTAGGGGTAAGAACCATTAAGTCATCTTTTGTTAGAATTACGGCCTGCAATACGTTTACCATCTGGGCAATATTTGCCATTTTTACCCTTGCTGCATGGTTGTTGAAAATGTTCAGGTTAATTCCGGCAACCAGTGCGTCACGCAGAGTGTTTTGCTGGTACAAAAACCCAGGGTTTGTTCCCGGAACAACATCATACCAGGTACCCCATTCATCAACCATTAAACCAATTTGTTTTGCAGGGTCATATTTATCCATAATTGTACTGTGCCTTTTAATAAGTTCTTCCATCCTGAGGGTATTTAAAAGGGTTTGGTGCCATGCCGCCTCATCAAATTCCATTGATGATCCTTTGTCCTCCCACCTGCGGGGAAAAGTATAATAATGAAGCGATAAGCCTTGCATTAACCAACGGTGCCTGTTCATTTTCTGCATCATTACTTCAGTCCAGTTGTAGTCGTCAACATTGGCACCTCCTGCAATTTTAAATTTGGCCCCATTAATAAATGTGGCATAGTTACGGTACAAATCGGCATAATATTCAGGGCTCATATGGCCCCCGCACCCCCAGTTCTCGTTCCCAACTCCCCAGTATTTTATATCCCAGGGCTTTTCACGTCCGTTTGCTTTGCGCAAATCGGTCATCGGGCTTTCATTGTTTGATGTTACATATTCAACCCATTGTGATGCTTCACGAACTGTTCCCGATCCAACATTTAAATTTATATAGGGTTCTGCCCCAATAAGCTCGCAAAAATCAAGAAATTCGTGGGTCCCAAAACTGTTATCCTCAGTTACTCCGCCCCAATGAGTGTTAATCATAGATGGGCGCTGGTGTTTGGGACCAATTCCATCGCGCCAGTTGTACGTGTCGGCAAAGCAGCCGCCGGGCCATCTCAATACTGGGACCTGCATATCTTTTAATGCAGCAATAATATCAGTTCTAAAACCTCTAATATTGTCAATTTTGGAACCGGGTTCAACCATTATTCCACCATAAATCAATTTTCCAAGGTGTTCTGCAAAGTGCCCGTATATCTCCGGATTAATTCTCTCTTTTGCCAGGTCAACATGAAGTGTTGCCTTGTTTTGGGCATTAACATGCATAATAAATGCAATGAATAGCATTAAGATTAGATTTGTTTTCATTCGTAAATAATTTTTAGTTTAAGGTCGGATCGCTTGTCCCGTTATTACGGGAGAACTTGCCCCTAACAATCGGGGCTCGTTTCATCATAATAAAATTAATTTTTTAAGTAATAATGGCTTGTCATGCAATTGCTGGAGAACACCCACGTTTTAAATTTTATTACTTATGTGTTTGCGTTTTACAAAACATGGGTGTTTCATCATTGGTTATTTTAAAATTTGATACTGTTTAAAGGCTGAACACGCATGAACAATCTTGGCTTAGCCGGTTTTCAATTCTTTGGTAAACCAGGCGGCAAAGTCTGGCAGACCTGGCCTTTCCCGAATAATCGGGACAGGTTGTCGTTAAAGAACCATACCGGTTTAATTTTATAATTATTTAAGTTTTTGTTATTTAAAACCAATTTGGCAGTAATAATTTTTATGCATTTAACGTTTTTGGAAATTTATACTAAAGTGCCTTAAACCTCTTATTAATCCTGCCTGCAGGTTATTCCACCAGATAGAATTTTTGGGAGGGAGCGTTTTTAATTTGCCCAATATCATTACTGTAATTTTAATTATTACTTATAATTATTATTCAACCCCAAAACGATAAATTGTTGTTGATTGCAATTTATTGCCGGGCAATAAAATTGTATTGGGAAAATTGCTTTTGTTTGGTGAATCGGGATAATGCTGTGTTTCAAGACATAAACCTGAGTATTTATTGAAAACAATATCGCCGCTAACTAATGATCCATCTAAAAAATTGCCTGAGTAAAACTGAATACCGGGTTCTGTTGTCAGAATTTCCAAAGTTCTTCCGCTTAAATTATCTTTTAATAGTGCTGCAAAATTCAATCCCTCACCATTGGGTTCAGCTAATACAAAATTGTGGTCATAACCACCGGCAACCTGGTCTATTCTATCCCCAATTTCATAGGGTTCAGTAAAATCAAAGGGAGTATTTTCAACCGGCAATATTTCACCTGTGGGTATAAGAACTTCATTTACAGGTGTATAAAACGGGGCATTTAGTTTAAGAGTATGATTTAAAATTGAACCTTTTCCGGCAAGATTAAAATAGGCGTGATTAGTTAAATTTACAGGAGTGGCTTTATCTGTTTCTGCTTCATATTCAATTAGCAGGTCGTTGCCTTTTAAAGTATATGTAACTGTTGTTAAAAGATTGCCGGGATATCCCTCTTCTCCATCTTTACTTTGATATGAAAATTTCAGGCCGGGCTCAGTTTCGTGATATACCGGCGTACAACTCCATACCACCTTATCAAAACCTTTAATACCTCCGTGAAGGTGATTGGGCCCGTCATTTATTGATAACTGGTACTCTGTTTCATTAATCATAAACCGGCCTTCGGCTATACGGTTTCCGTATCGTCCTACGATTGATCCAAAATAAGGAACGCCTGCTTCGTAACTATTAAGATTATCGAACCCTAGTGTAATATTTACTTTTTCGCCATTCCTGTCGGGGGCTTTAATTGATACAATTGTGGCCCCGTAGGTCATTATTTGAACTTCTATGCCTGTGGTACCTGTGAGGGTGTATAAATCAACCTTTTCACCACCGGTTAAATGCCCAAAAGGTGTAATTAAAAGATTCTTTTTTTTCTCACTGCAAGAAAAAAATGCCATAGAAGCAATTAGAATAATAATTGAAAATCTCAAAAAGTGTTTCATCCCTAAAAAATTTATAAAATTAGACTGATTGGAACTTGTCCCTGATATTTGGGGTTTGGTTCTTTTTTTTGTTTTTATTGGTTAATTAATTTCTTACCCCAAACAGATGTGCCATCAGGCATTATACCTGAAAACAGGAGGGTTGGATTTTGATTTTCCCAATCCCAGCCACTGAAAACAGCACAAACCGCTTCATCAAAGATAAAGTATTCTCCGTTAAATGACCATTTTAAAGGCCTTTCTATTCCGGTTATATTGCCATCTTTTAATAAATTAATTTTTGATGATAAGTTAAATGCGCTTTTACTGTAGGTCCACCCACCAGGAGGTATTTGTCCTTGTTCCAAAACAGTTTGTTCTTCAAGATCGTTTAAAAAAATTACCTCCCACGTACCGGCAAAATCCTTTTTCCTGATTTTATTTTTATTTTTTCCTGCAAACCGCTGAGGTGATACCACAGGCCAGCCCGATGGGAGCCATTTCATTTCCCTAACATGCATAATCATCATATGGTTGTCAGGAGCTAAACGGCCCTGATGGAGCATATAAAATTCAGTTCCGTCATTTAAAATTGCACAATGTCCGTTACCTGACCATCCGGGGTGATTGTTGAACATATAAGAGTGGGTAAGTATGGGAAAGTTGTTTGTTGTTTCAGCTAAATTGTTGCCAAAATAATCGTAAAAAGGGCCTTCGGGTTTATCAGATCTTCCTACCCTGACGTTATAATATGTAAAAAGTGGTTCGTAGGAAACAAATAAAAAATATAGTTTAAGATGATGGTTATAAATTATTTCGGGCGCTTCAATAATTTTTTTATCTGCATTTGCACGGGTTGCTATTAAATGGCCCTGGTCACCCGGTTTTAAAGCCAACCCACTTTGGGGGTCCAACTCCATGCAATACAAGCCTCCAAAATATGAACCGTAATGCATCCAAACCCTGCCATTACCAACATCTGTTATTACGCTTGCATCAATGGCGTTCATTTTACTTGTTGGATCAGTTTTTACAACACAACCTTTGTTTATCCATGGCCCTTCTGGTTTAGCCGACTCGGCAAGGCCAATATATGATGAATTTGTTCCAAAACTTGAAACCGAATAATATATCCTGTAAACGCCATTAATATGGTGAACATAAGGAGCCCAGATATTGTCTGCACCTTTGTTATTGGTAAATGAATTAACATGGTTTTTGGCTTCCCGGGGTATTGAATCCAGCGCCCAGCCAATAAATTCCCAGTTTACCAGATCTTTTGAACGTCTAACCGGGATATTTCCAATTTTCTCATTTATATCAAAAAAATTACTACCATGTTTTCTGTAATAAGCATCAGTTGAATATACATAGTAAAAGCTGTCACACTTTACAATTGTTGGGTCATGTACATTTGCAGTTCCCCAAAATTCCCTTTTCGATAAGCTGGTTATTTCTGAGTAATCATCATTATAGGGATTTTTTTGAATAATTGCAGGCCTTGAAATACATGATGTAATTGCTAATAATGAACACGATGACAAAAGCCATAATAATGATGCAGTTTGTTTCATTGTTTTGCTTATTGTAATGGGTTTTACATAACTTTAAAAAATGTTGAAGTAAATTCAAAAGTATTTACTATAGCGTGAACAAAAGTGGATAAAAGGGTCAAAAATGAGGATTATTGAATAATTGTAACATAGAAAAAATTTTATCCTTTTTATAATTCTATATTTTTACCTTGTAAAAATAATATCAATGATTTATCTGGTTGAGAAATTTAGCAAAATACTGCCCATATTTATAATCCTGCTGGTTGTTCCAAATGTCGAATTATATTCCGAGGTAAGTTACCATTTCAGGTATCTTACAATTGACCAGGGCTTGCCCCAAAACACAGTTCATGCAATTTTAAAGGATAAAAATGGGTTTATGTGGTTTGCCACCGGTAATGGGTTAAGCCGTTATGACGGATATAATTTTGTTAATTACGGAAAGCCTGATTTGCCTTCAAACCTGGTTACAGCCCTTGCCGAAACCAATGATAACAAGTTATGGATTGGAACTTCTCATGGTTTAAATTATTATGATCAGACAATTGAGAAAATTGTTGGGTTCAATTTAACGGGTAAAGTTGAACCATCTTTAAATGTTGCATCTCTTTTTTGCGATAAAAAAGGTCGCTTATGGGTGGGAACTTCTGATAAAGGGTTGTTTCTTCTTACGCCTCACCATGATGGATATGTAATAAAATTGTTTAACCAATCAAACAGCAATTTGCCGGGTAACCATATCCCCGTATTGGCTCAAACGAGGGATGGAAGGATATTAATAGGTACAAATCATGGTATTGCAGTTTATGATGAATTAAAGGAAAATATTTATTTATTTGGTAGTCAGGGAATTGCCGATGCCTATATCCTCTCTTTGTTTGAGAGTATTGAAGGTGATTTGTGGGTTGGCACATTTAATGGCATTTGGATCCATAATGGCCGAACAGGAAGGAACGATTGGCATTTTTATAACCCTTTCAACAGCAAAGGGATAAATCACGGCAGGGTGAATAGTATAACACAGGATTTCAGGGGTACAATTTATATCGGAACCCTCGGAGGAATAAATATTTATCAGCCACAATCAAATTCATTTGTTTCAATACCATATAAGGGTATTAACGAGTTTTCACTTAACAGCATATTCGTGAATTGCATTTTTATTGATAATGAAGGCAATGTTTGGATTGGTACAGAAAAAGGCGGTGTTAACCAATTCAGCCTTTACCAAAAGCCTTTTCACCATATAATTCACCAGGTAGCAAACACTAACAGTTTGTCAAATAATACCGTAAATGCAATTTTTTCCGATGGGGATGTTTTATGGATAGGTACTGCAGGGGGCGGACTTAACCGTTTTGATAAAAAAAAGAAGAAATTTGTCCATTTTATGCACGATCCGCTAAATAACAGGTCAATAGCAGGAAATTATATAACATCAATAGTTAAAAGTCCCGATGGAACATTGTGGGTTGGAACCTGGGGAACAGGTCTTTGTAAAATGCTGAAAAACGGAACTTTTCAAACTGTTATTCCTCCCGTAACTAACCCCGAATCCAATTTTATTAATTCTTTTATTTCATCCCTATTAATAGTTGAAGACCGCTATCTGTTCGTTGGAACAGAAGGAGGCATCGCAATTATGGATTTAAACACAGGGAAGTTTTTAAATCTTGACCAAAATGAAAATCCATTGGCCGGGCTAAATGAAATTGGTTGTTTGTTACTTGACCGCAACCAAATTATCTGGGCAGGAACACGTAACGGATTATATAACTTCTCTTTTAAAACTCTTAATTTAACAGATAATAAACCGGTAAGGTTAAAAAGCAACCTAAAGGCCTTTAAAGAAAGTAAATCAGGAGATAATATACCCGGCTTGCCAGGAAACTATATAACTTCTTTGTTTGAGGATTATGATGGGAATATTTGGATAGGGACTTACGGCGATGGCCTTGCAAAATTAAATAAGTCAGATAACCCACAGATGGAATTTGAGTATTTCTCATGCAATAATGGATTAAGCAATAATGTTATATACTCCATTCAGCAGGAGGAAACAGGTAATATTTGGGTCAGTACAGATTATGGGCTGTCAAGAATTAATCCGGTTACCAGGAGTGTGGATAATTTCTTTTCTGATGATGGTTTGGTTAGTAACCAGTTTTACTGGTCGGCATCGCACAAAGCTGAATCGGGGGAGCTTTATTTCGGTAGTGTAAACGGAATAAACCATTTTTTACCTTCAAGTTTTCCATTGTATCCATTTGAGCCAACGGTTACTATTACATCTGTAAAGGTATTTAACCAGGTTGTTAAAGCAGGTGATAAAAGATATGGAAGGGTGGTGCTTAAAAAGCCGGTATTTGATTTAAGTGAGATTTCATTGTCATACCTCGATAATGTTTTCTCGGTTGAATTTACCGCACTTGATTATTTTCATTCAAAGAAAATAAAATATGCCTACCAGCTCGGGGGTGTTGATCCAGGATGGGTTGAAGTAACAGCCGACCAACGTCATGCAACATATACAAACCTTAAGGGAGGCAGTTATATTTTCAGGGTAAAAGCAACAAACAGCGAAGGGGTTTGGAGTAATAAAGAAAAAATAATTACAATTACAATCAGGCCCCCATTTTGGGAAACAACATGGTTCCTGGCTTTGCTTGTTTTCGTAAGCATGCTTGTTGCTGCATATTACATTAAGCATCATACCAAAAGACTTGTACTGGAAAAAACCAGGCTGGAGAAAATGGTTAAAGAACGAACTTCAAAAATTGAAGAGCAGAATGAACATATGAGAATTCAGGCTGATGAACTGAAAAAAGCCAATGCTGATTTGGTAATTCGCAGGGAGTTGATCGAAGGGCAGAAAGTTGAACTGGAGGGGAAAAACAATGAAATAATACTTCAGCGCGACAGGTTAGTTGAACTTAACAAGGAAATTGAAATAATTAATCAAACCAGGTTAAGGTTTTTTACAAACATTTCCCATGAATTCCGCACTCCCCTTACGCTTATTATCTCTCCGGTTGAACGCATATTAAAGGAAATGCATATACCGGGCAAGGCCCACGAATTGCTTATTTCAGTGCAAAGAAATGCCAGAAGGCTGAGCCTATTAATTGACCAGTTATTGATGTTTAGGAAAATTGAAACCGGCAACCTGTCAATTAGGATTTCGTGTGATAATTTCTCTGGATTTGCAACAGAAGTATTCCATGCATTTGATATTTTAGCCCAGCAGAGGCAAATAAATTATATCCTCAATATTAACATCGATAATTCCCCAAGGTGGTTTGATGCCGACAAGCTGGAAAATATTTTATATAACCTTCTTTCAAATGCCTTTAAATATACTCCGGTTGGCGGATCGGTCCATTTGGAAATAAGTGAGCAAAACCTTATAAAAAACGGTGCAAAGGTTTCATCTATTTGTATAAAAGTTTCTGATACAGGTATAGGAATTGATGAAAACCAGGCAGATAAAATTTTTAACAGGTTTTACAGAACCACAAATGGGGCAAATATTAAAGGAACGGGTATTGGTTTATCTCTTACACGTGAGTTAATTGATGCGTTAAACGGAACCATTGCAGTTACGAAAAACAATCCACAGGGAAGTTGTTTTAATGTTATACTGCCATGCCGGAAAGAAGATTTTCCGGGTGCCGAAATAAATGATATCCCGGCATTTGATCCTTCTGAGCTTGATAATAAAGTCCAGGTGATTTTTGACCAACTGGCCGACGATGATACGTTTTTACCCGATGAAACAGAACCTTTTGGAAGTAATGCTGACCCATTAATTTTAATTGTTGAGGATAATAAAGAACTTGCATTGTTTATAAGCAATTCATTAAGTGGGAATTATAGGGTACTAACGGCCCCAAACGGGAAAATTGGATATGAACTGGCCAGGAAACAATCGCCCGACTTAATTATTTCAGATGTTGTAATGCCCGTAATGGATGGCATTGAAATGTGCCGTAACATAAAAAACAATCTTTATACCAGCCATATCCCTGTAATCCTTTTATCTGCAAAAGCACTTATTGAAGATCATCTTGAAGGATTTCAGGTTGGGGCTGATGATTATATAGCTAAACCATTTAACCTTGAATTATTAAGGGCAAAAGTTTATAATATTATCGATTCAAGAAAGAAATTTAGAAACCTGTTTACATCAAGCGATGAGTTGGTTAATACAAACGGGGGCAGCAATACCCTTGATGATAAGTTTCTTACTAAAGCTTATAGTATTTTGGAAAGTTCATACCAAAACCCCGAACTTAGTGTTGAAATGTTTTCTGACCAGATGTTTGTTAGCCGCTCATTATTATACAAAAAAATTAAAGCATTGGTTGATTTGTCGCCCAATGATTTTATAACTGTTTACAGGTTAAAAAAAGCCCTTCCCTTGTTGGCTTCCAGAGAAATGACAATTAACGAAGTTGCCTATAATGTAGGCTTTAATGACCCAAAATATTTTAGCCGTGTTTTTAAAAAGTTTTATAAGAAAAAACCCAGCGAACACACCAAAAATAATACCTTACCCTGAGCTTAGGGAGGATTTTTGTGCAAACAAGGGTAATAAATTAGTATATAAAAGGTTTTGTCCCTTACTAATTTAACATTGGTTTTTCAAGCTCAGTCCAAATAAGGTCTTTAAGTCCCGAAATGCCTTCTCCGGTAATTGATGATATAAAAATGTTAGGTATCGCCGGAAGTTCTTTTGTAATCTCCTTTTTTAACTCTGCATCAAGCATATCAGCCTTTGTAATTGCCAGTAATCTTCGTTTGTCGAGCAATTCGGGATTAAATTGCTTTAGCTCGTTTACCAGAATATTGTATTCCGCAACAACATCTTTACTGTCAGCCGGAATCATAAATAAAAGAATTGAATTACGTTCAATATGTCGAAGAAAACGCAAACCAATTCCTTTTCCTTCATGTGCACCTTCAATTATCCCCGGAATATCTGCCATAACAAATGATTTATGGTTACGGTATTCCACTATTCCCAGGTTTGGAACCAGGGTGGTAAAGGCATAGTCGGCAATTTCGGGTTTTGCAGCACTAACAACCGATAAAAGGGTCGATTTTCCTGCATTGGGAAAACCAACCAGCCCAACATCGGCCAGAATTTTAAGCTCAAGAATAACTGCTAGTTCAATTGCTGGTTCCCCGGGCTGTGCAAAGCGTGGGGTCTGCATTGTTGATGATTTAAAATTCGAGTTTCCTAAACCACCGCGTCCTCCTTTTACCAGAATTTTTTCTTCACCGTCACCGGTAATTTCAAATAATGTTTCGCCAGTTTCGGCATCCTTTGCAACTGTTCCAAGCGGAACCTCAATTGTTTTGTCATCTCCGTTTGCCCCGGTTGAATTTTGTTTACTTCCTGATTCACCGTGCCCGGCAAAAACGTGCCTTTGATATTTAAGGTGAATTAGTGTCCATAAATTACGATTGCCCCTTACAATAACGTGCCCACCCCTGCCACCATCACCTCCATCGGGACCTCCCTTGGGCTCGAATTTTTCACGGCGCATGTGAGTTGATCCGCGGCCACCATTCCCCGACCTGCAAAATATCTTTACGTAATCAACAAAGTTGGAACTTGCCATTGTTATCGCACTGTATATTAAATTTTTACCGGAATTGAATTGTTACTTCAAAGTAATTTCATCAATAGCCAGGCTTATTTTATTAAAAATATCATCAATTGAACCGTTACCTCTTATTCCTTTATAACACCCCTCGCTTTTATAAAAGTCAATTACCGGTTTTGTTTGGTTTTCGTAAACTAAAATCCTTTTTTCAATTGTGTCAAGGTTGTCATCTGTCCTTCCCGAGGTTTCCCCCCTTTTTAACAATCTGTTTATAAGCTCCTGGTTTTCAACTTCCAGGTTAAGGAGCAAATCAATATTTCTTCCTTTTTTGCCCAGCATTTCTTTTAGTGCTTTGGCCTGTTCAAGGGTACGCGGGAATCCATCAAAAATTACACCTTTGGAGTTACTGCATTTTGTAAGCCTGTTTTCGAGCATACCAACAATAATGTTATCCGGTACTAATTCGCCACGATCAATAAACTTACGTGCAGTTAAACCTAGGTCCGTTCCTTCATTTATTTCATTTCGAAGGATATCGCCGGTTGAAATGTGCATTAATCCATAATGCCCAATAATTTTTTCACTTTGTGTGCCTTTACCCGAACCGGGAGGCCCAAAAATAATAATGTTTACCATTTTAGGGTGGGTTTAATGAATAACACTGTAAATGTCCGGAAGATTCCTCCCATACCCGTTATAATCCAGCCCATATCCAACAATAAAATCGTTGGGAATCTCCAGCCCTATATAATCTAATTTAATATCCCGTTTTATGGCCGATGGCTTAAATAATAATGTTACAACAAATATTTCTTCCGCCCCAAGTTTTTTTAACTGGTTCACACTATTTTCAACAGTAATACCCGAGTCAACAATATCTTCGAGTAAAACTACAGTACGTCCCTTCAAATCCTCGTTAAAACCAATCAACTCTTTTACAACACCAGTGCTGCCCATTCCTTCATAAGAAGCGAGTTTAACAAAACTTATCTGGCAGGGAAATTCAAGCAGTTTCATTAAATCAGCCGAAAACATAAATGAACCGTTCAAAATACAAACCATCAATGGGTTTTTGTCTTTTAAATCACGATTAATCCTGTCGGCAATTTGCCAAATAGCTTTTTTTATGTCGCTGGCCGGAATTGCAAGGCTGAACTCTCTGTCTAACAACTTAATCCGCTTCATTGAATGGTGTTTTTAATTAAATCAATGTGTAAAAATACTAAAAAATGAGGTTTATTTTAAAACAAAAGTCACTCTCGGACAGTATCTGTTTATTATCGTGAAACTTTTTATATTTAACGTCTGAAAATAAATAATTTTATTTTTTTGTAACTAAAAGATTTACAATTTATTGATTTTATAGTTTTTTAAAATCTCTATTTCTATGGCTATGAAACAAATTTTTCTGCTTGTTATTTTTATTTTATTAAGGTGTACAGTTAACTCCCAGGGGGTTTTGTTTCTTAGCCCTGATGAACAGGGAATTGGAAAAACAGGGGCCTTGAGTACGAAATCATGGAGTTTTTTTACAAATCCTGCCGGAATTGCTTCAACCAATGCGGCCTATGCGGGAATAGGGTATTTCAGTGGTTTTAATATTAAGGAACTATCTTCAAGGGCAGCTTTTGCTTCGGTTCCAACTTCATTGCTTACCGGGGCAGCAGGTTTTACACATTTTGGGTACGAGCATTTCAGTATTCAGCAATATTCATTAGCGGCTGCAAGGCAAATGGCCCCATGGTTAAGGCTGGGTATAAGGTTTAATTATTTTATACGGCATCAAACAAATAGTGAAAATTATGGTATTTCAACCCTTGATGCAGGGCTGCAGATTAATCCGGACCCAAAAGTCTCAGTTGGTTTTTTTACTGTAAATCCTGCACGCGTGGAATGGAAACTGCCTGACTGGAATGAGTATCAACCATCAGGGGTAGCAGCAGCAGTGGCCTATAAACCTGTTGCAACCCTTAAACTTGAATTGGGATTATTAAAAAATTCTGAATATCCTGCTGAAACATCTTTTGCTATTGAAGCCCCAATTCATAAACTGGTTACTCTAAGGGGGGCCGCAACAACTGAGCCTTTGCGCTTGGGTTTTGGCGGTGGACTGGAATGGGAATACGTGGCTTTTGATATTGGGTTCAACCACCATTCAACGCTGGGTTTTACATCATCCTTCGGATTATTGTTCAATTTTAACTCATTATTTCAAAGAAATTCTTTAAAACAATGAGAAAAGCAGCAGTAATACTTATTATTCTGGTTACGGGCTTAACCAAAATACAGGGGCAAACGTTAGAGGATATGTATAATTGGGCTTCTGAAATAGTGGAGTCCATGGCAGGCGAATCCGAAGATCAGGATTATTCATATCTGATCGAAGATTTGGTTAAAATCTATCAAAACCCAATTGATATAAACAAGGCATCAAGACAGGATATTGAACCTATTATTTTCCTTAACGGGATACAAATTGAAAATCTTCTGTACCACAGGCATAACAACGGACCGTTTTTCTCGATTTTAGATTTGCAGGTTATTGAAGGGTTTAACAGACAAATACTTGAGTGGCTTGAACCATTAATTTATTTCAGTGCACCGCAACCTCGCAAAAAGTCATTTAGGCCAAGGGGTGATTTATTTGTTCGTACCCGGTTTACTGTTGAAACCCCTGCTGGTTACACCCCATCGGGAGATAAACCAAGGGCTTTTTTGGGTGATAAATATTTGCTTTATTCCAGGTTTGAAACCAGCCTGGCACCCGGGTTGGAGGCCGGACTTATTACTGAAAAGGATCAGGGCGAAGATATATTTAACAGCCAGGTTTCAACTATGGATTTCATATCCGGTTATATATCCTGGAAACCTGATAAATTTCTGCGGCAGATAATCATTGGCCAGTACCGAATCAGCGGAGGTCAGGGCCTGGCCCTGCAAACGGGAATGGGTACAATGAAAAGTAGCCTTACTACAACCATAAGGAACCGGACAAATGGTTTCAGGCCATCACTCTCTGCCAATGAGTATTCAGGCTTAAGTGGGGTTTTAATGTCATTCGGAAATCACAATTTTTCAATTTCACCTTTTTTTTCAAGCAGGTACAGGGACGGACACCTTTCAACTGATGAAAATGGAAATACATTTATTACCAGCCTGAAAACTGATGGTTACCATCGCACCGCATCCGAATTGGCAGCGCGAAAAACAACAAGGGAAGATGTTTACGGTGTTCAAATGAAATATTTTTTTAATAAACTAACCGTTGAGGCTGGTCACCTGGAGTATAATCTTGAATTTCCTTTGGTCCCTTCGGTAAAACCTTACAGTCAGTATTATTTCAGTGGTAACCATAACCGAAACAGTTGGTTGGCAGTTGAGGGTGGAATAGGAAATGCCTATCTTTTTTCGGAAATGGCTTTTAATAACAGTTTTGATCCGGCCATTTGGAGCGGGGTGCTGTTTTCCCCAGGAGGTAATGTAGCAATGGCAATGTCATACCGGCGGATACCGGTTGAATATATTGCCCCATTGGGCGTTCCGTTTTCTGAGTCATCGAGCGGGTCAGGCGAGTCAGGTTTTTATGCCGGTATGCAAATTGATTTGCCTGCTAAACTTATATTAAATGCATATATTGATTACTTTAAGTTCAATTGGTTGAGGTATCGGTTGGATGCCCCCTCAGACGGATATGATTTTTTAACCAATTTAACATATAAACCAGGCCGTAGATGGGAAAACAGTTTGCGATACCGTCATCGGGAAAAAATGGTCAATGTAGCGAGGTCGGGAGCTGATTTTCCGGTAGGGGTGCGTACTCAAAATCAGGTGAGATTTCAAACAAGGTTTAACCCTGATAAAGTTTGGAGCTTTACAACACGGATTGATTACCATAAGGTTACCATTCCGGGTGAAAATATCCCATCAGGTTTTTTTCTGGGACAGGAGATTAAATACAGCCACCCGGGCGATAAATGGAATTTAATAACCAGGTATGGTATTATTGATGTTGAAGATTATGAAACAAGGATTTATGTTTATGAACCTGATGTTTTGTATAGTTTTACCACCCCTGCATACTACGGAGTTGGCAGCAGGTGGATATTGATGGGGAAATGGACAATAATTAAGAATCTTGATTTATGGGCAAGATATTCCTGGTGGCATTATTCAAATCGGGAGGAAATAAGCAGTGGGAACACATTAATCGATTCAAATGAAGTTCGTGAGGTAAGGTTGCAGATAAGGAAGAAGTTTTAATCGCCTAAAAAGCAATTGTAAATAATTTAATAAGCAAGGTTTTATAAATTTTTTTCCAAAATATCATTGGGCCTTTATTGTTTCCCTTTGATATTGACTTTTCCTTTACCCTAATTTCCAACCTCTGAAATAAATTTAATTCTAACCATTCTTATCTCTTCTTCTGAATATTCATCTTCGCCAAGTTCCTGCATTGCTGTTGCAACATCGTCGGTTTCGGCTTCTTCTTTAAAATAGAAGAAAATATTATCACGGTGTTCCTCATCCATAACCTGATCAATGTGGTAATCAATATTAACACGTGTGCCGCTGTAAACAATTGATTCCAGCTCTTTTAGCAGCTCATTTATTTCAATGCCTTTTCCTTCAGCAATATCATCAAGAGGAACCTTGCGGTCGATGCTTTGAATTATTGAAATTTTAAGCTTTGATTTATTGGCAACTGATTTAACAACCAGGTCAATTGGTCTTTCAATATCATTTTCCTTTACGTGCCGTTGGATTAGTTCAATAAATTCTTTGCCAAATCTCTTTGCTTTTCCTGACCCTACACCCGGCATATTTTGAAGTTCTTCAAAATCGATAGGGTAAAACGTTGACATGGCCTCCAGTGATGGGTCCTGAAAAATTACAAAGGGCGGAAGGTTAAGTTTTGATGATATTTTTTTTCGAAGGTCCTTGAGCATCGAAAACAAGGCAGGGTCAACTGCTGCAGTACCTCCTCCAGTTTTGCTTTCTTCCTCTAGTTCGTCGTAATCGTGGTTTTTGGTTAATAAAACACTGAATGGCGATTTTAAATATTCATTCCCTTTGGGACTTACCTTTAGTATGCCATAGTTTTCTATTTCTTTTGTAACAAAACCTGCCACAAGTGATTGTCTTATAACGGCATTCCAAAATTTTGAGTCGAATTCATCGCCGGTACCAAAAATCTCCAGGTCCTCATGATTATACGATTTAACACTACCCGATGCCCTGCCGGTCAATACATCAACCACATGTTCGGCTTTGAACTTTTCTTTTAGTTCAATTATTACCTGTAATAACATTACTATATGCCCTTCACCTTCAAACTGTTCTTTCGGATTTACACAATTGTCACAAGTGTCGCAGGTTTCTTCTTTAAAATCCTCACCAAAGTAATGGAGTAATACTTTCCTTCTGCAAACAGATGTTTCTGCATACGCAACTGTTTCAAACAAAAGCTGCTTCCCAATTTCCTGTTCAGCGAGGGGCTTCCCCTGCATAAATTTCTCCAATTTCTGAATATCCTTGTAGCTGTAAAATGTAATGCACCTACCTTCACCTCCATCGCGTCCGGCCCTTCCTGTTTCCTGGTAATAACCCTCAAGGCTTTTGGGAATATCATAATGAATTACTGTCCTAACGTCGGGTTTATCAATGCCCATTCCAAATGCAATGGTTGCAACTATAACATCAACATCCTCAAAAAGAAATTTATCCTGATTGGCCGACCTGGTCCCTGCATCCATACCTGCATGATATGGGAGGGCATTAATACCGTTAACCTGCAACATTTCGGCAAGTTCCTCAACTTTTTTACGGCTCAGGCAATATATTATACCCGATTTCCCGGTGTTGGCTTTTAATATCTTTATTATTTCTTTTGATGCATCAACCTTTGGCCTTACTTCATAATAAAGGTTTGACCGGTTAAATGATGACTTAAATACACAGGCATTCAACATACCCAGATTTTTTTGTATGTCGTGTTGCACCTTTGGTGTTGCAGTGGCTGTCAGGGCTATTAAAGATGACGACCCAATTTCATTTATAATGGGCCTTATTCGCCTGTATTCGGGCCTGAAATCGTGCCCCCACTCTGAAATACAATGGGCTTCATCAACGGCATAAAAAGAGATATTAATTTGTTTCAGAAATTGGATATTTTCATCTTTTGTAAGTGACTCGGGGGCTACATAGAGTAGTTTGGTTTTACCTGCCATTACATCTTCTTTTACTTGCGTAATGGCCGATTTTGTTAACGATGAGTTCAAAAAATGTGCAACCCCGTCTTCTTCACTAAAATTGCGCATTGCATCAACCTGGTTTTTCATCAATGCAATTAAAGGCGATATTATAATGGCAGTACCCTCCATTAAAATGGCCGGTAACTGGTAACAAAGTGATTTTCCCCCACCTGTTGGCATTAAAACAAAAGTATCTTTTCCGGCAAGAACGTTTCTGATAATCTCCTCCTGATTACCCTTAAAGGTATCAAAGCCAAAATGTTGTTTTAAGTAATAATTCAGATTAATTTGCTTTGTCATAATCGAAACCTGCATGGTGCACTTTTAATACTGCTAGTTTTTTAAATTCATAAAACAATAACACCATCCTGTCAAAAAAAAAAACTAACGAACAAATAACAAAAATATAGGATTTAAGTCAATTTATCCTAAATAATGCATCGTTAATCCATAAAATCCGGACGTTCGTAATATAAAAGATTTTTAATAATGGTGAAATCCTGAAACTCATTCCCCTCATAGTATGTTTTAAAGAGAATAGAAAAAACAATTCGGTTAAATGAAGTTAGAAAAACTTTGAAGTAATTACAAACATTCAATTAAAATTTTAGAGTTTTGCTTTAAAATGATCAGGCAATGAGTACAAATTTAACGGGAATTTAATGCAGAACCATTAATTTTACTGAAGTTTACAATAGTTGTTAAATAAATTAAAAATGTAAAAAGGTTTGTTTCCTGAAGAAAACCGCCTGTTAAAAACCTTAAATGATTTTGTTATATTTGCGCAAATATTTTGATTATTATTTGTTTTGATGAGCAGGCACGAAAAATCAGAAATGTCTTTTCTTGATCACCTTGAAGAACTTAGGTGGCATTTTATCAGGTCGTTTATTGCAATAATTGTTTTTGCGGTATTGGCATTTGTTTTTAAAACTTTTTTGTTCGATGTTGTTATTTTGGGGCCAAGCAAACCTGATTTTTTTTCGAACCGATGGCTGTGCTGGCTATCTGATTATCTTAAAATGCCGGTTTTATGTATAAATCAAACCCAGCTTAAATTACAAAACATTAACATGTCGGGTCAATTTACAATGCATATCTGGATAGCTTTTATAACAGGTGTTGTAGTTGCTTTTCCTTATATTTTCTGGGAGTTTTGGCGGTTTGTTAAACCAGCGCTTTATAAGGAGGAAATTAAACATAGCAGGGGTGCTATATTTTTTGCTGGCATACTTTTTTCAATAGGTATTTTGTTTGCATATTATATTATTTGTCCGTTATCAGTGCATTTTTTAGGTAATTATCAGGTAAGTCAAAACGTTGAAAACATAATTAATCTGGGTTCGTATATCTCAACTATATCATCAATAGTTTTGGCAAGTGGGGTAATGTTTGAACTTCCTGTATTTATATATTTTTTAAGCAAGGTTGGATTGGTTACCTCAAAATTTCTGAAAACCTACAGAAGGCATGCTGTTGTTGTAAGTCTTACAGTGGCCGCAATTATAACTCCGCCCGATGTAATAAGTCAGATAATGGTTTGCCTCCCTTTAATAGTATTGTATGAAGCTGGTATAATAATTGCCAAACGAATTGAAAAAAGGAAGCTTTCAAAAAGCATTTAAATAGTGATTAACTCTTAAGGTAAAAGGCCAGGATGGAAAATCAGGATTTGGTATTACATACAAAGGAATTGATTAAGAGATATAAAACCCGAACTGTTGTCAAGGGCGTTTCTGTTGAGGTGCGACAGGGTGAAATTGTTGGTTTACTGGGGCCAAATGGCGCAGGTAAAACCACTACCTTTTATATGATGGTGGGTTTAATTACTCCAAATGCTGGTGAAATTTACCTGAATGATGAAATAATTACCAATGAGCCTGTTTATAAACGGGCCCAAAAGGGAATTGGATATTTAGCCCAGGAAGCGAGCGTTTTTCGTAAATTGAGCGTTGAGGATAACATCAAAGCCGTGCTTGAAATGACAAAATTCCCAAAGGATTATCAAAAAAGAAGGGTTGAAGAACTTTTGAATGAATTTGGTCTTGTTCATATTCGAAAAAGTCTTGGAATCCAACTCTCGGGTGGTGAAAGGCGGCGAACTGAAATTGCAAGGGCATTAGCCATAAATCCAAGGTTTATATTGCTTGATGAACCATTCGCAGGAGTTGATCCAATAGCTGTTCGCGATATACAGGAGATTGTTGCCAAGCTTAAATACAAAAATATAGGGATTTTAATAACCGACCATAACGTTCATGAAACTCTTTCGATAACCGACCGGGCTTATCTGCTTTTTGAGGGAAAAATCCTTAAGGCTGGTAGCGCAGAGGAACTTGCCGAAGATCCTGATGTAAGAAGAGTATATCTGGGAGATGACTTTGAACTGCGCCGAAGAAAATTTGAAGTGTAAAAGATTTTGATATTGGTTTAATAATGATGGAATTAACCTTTTTTTTAATAAAAAAACTAAATTATCCCTTTTTGATTTGTTAAACACAAAAAAAGAGACTAAGTTTGCAGCACTTTTAGCGGATGTGGCGTAATTGGTAGCCGCGCCAGACTTAGGATCTGGTGCCGAAAGGCGTGGGGGTTCGAGTCCCTTCATCCGCACTGAATGAAAATTTAAAACCGCTTTGTAAACCATAATTTGGATACAAGGCGGTTTTTGTATTAAAAATTTTTATGTTTTCCCAGACATAACTTCAAAATTTATATAAATAAATGATGAAACGAGCCCCGAATGTTCCGGGCGAGCTCCCCCTGTTTATCGGGACAAACCATCATACATTAAAAAATCAATTTTATTATGATGAAAAATGGCAGTGTTCCCTTAAAACATTTTAATTAGTGCCTAAATTTCAGTGTGGAAAACTAAAAATATCTTAAATGGTTGTTAGTAAGGCTGAATTTGATTCTCTCAGGTTTGTTACATTATAAATGCTTTATTACCTTTGCGGTGTTTTTTTGTGAACATTAAGGTTTGCTTAATTTGTTGATTATTAAACATTTTATAACAATCTGTAAGTCCCGGTTAATGGTGCAGATGAGTAGCTTACCAGTGTTTAAGGGGATTAATCGTTTTCTGCTTAAATTTTAAACTAATTATTTTCAAATGAAACGAGCATGATTCGTTAAACAAAAACACGAATGAGAATTCATCACGCGAATTCCATCCGGCCTTATTTTAAAAATTATTTACGGATGAATATTACTAAAGAAAACATTGATGGTTTGAATGGAGTAATTCGAATGACCATTGATAAGAGTGATTATGAAAAACGGGTTGAAGGTGTGTTGAAAAACTACCAGAAAAAAGCCAATATGCCGGGTTTTCGCCCAGGGAAGGTACCAGCAGGTTTAATAAAAAAAATGTATGGGACAGCTGCATTGGTCGATGAAATTAATAAAATAGTATCTGAAAACCTTTCAAACTATATTACTGAAAATAAGCTTGAAATACTTGGCGAGCCATTACCAAGTGAAAGTCAGGCTACAATAGATTTTGACACACAGGATACATTTGAATTTGCATTTGATATTGCATTAACCCCACAAATTGAAGTTAAATTATCAAAGAAGGAGAAAATTCCATACTATACAATTAAAATAACCGACGAAATGGTTGATGGGCAGCTAAAAAGTATGACCGGACGTTTTGGGCAAAATGAAGTAGTTGAAAAGGTTACCGATAAATCACTGGTAAAGGGTTCGTTTGAACAGGTTGATAAAAAAGGTAATGCCATTGAAGGAGGAATAAAAGCTGAAGACTCTGTACTTTCGGTAACCATTATAAAAGATGATTCTGAGAAGGCTAAGCTGCTGGGCAAAGGTAACGGTGAAGAGGTGGTATTCAACCCTAAAAAAGCATTCCCCAATACTTCAGAGATATCATATCTGCTCAAAGTATCACGTGAAATTGCTGAAAATGTTGATGGTTTATTTAAGTTTACAATTAAAGAGATAACTGAATTTAAAGATCCTGAAATGAACCAGGAACTTTTCGATAAACTGTTTGGTAAGGACGTAGTTACATCAGAAGAAGAAATGCTGGGGAAGGTAAAGGAGAATCTTGAAAAAACCCTTGCCATGGAAACGGATTACCGCTTTTCAAATGATGTACGTGAAAAATTAACCGATAAATTTGATGTAAAACTTCCCGAGAATTTTCTTAAACGCTGGCTAATAGCAACCAATCGTGACAATAAGGAGTTAACAACAGAGCAGCTTGAAAGCGAAATGCCAAAGTTTATAGAAGATTTAAAGTGGCAGCTTATTAAAAACGAAATAATTAAGTCAAACGAATTGAAGATTGAAGATGCCGATGTAATTGAATTTGCAAAGAAATCGGCCAGGGTTCAGTTTATGCAATACGGATTAACAAATATCCCAGATGAACACCTGGAAAGCTATGCAGCAGAAATGATGAAGAATAAGGACCAGGGCCGCAGACTTGCTGAAGGAGCAATAAATGATAAGCTGATGTCGTTTGTGAAAGAAGCTGTAAAACTTGACATTAAGGATGTTAGCAGAGAAGAATTTAATAAATTATTCGATAAAAATTAGTCATTTATTACCTGCCAACAGAAAGAATTATTAATTTAGATGGTTACAACCATTAATTTAAAACAAATGATTGATCCCGTAGATTTCAGGAAATATGCCACAAGGCATATTGGAATAAATAGTCAGGTGTTTGATAAGTACACATCTATAACTAGTAATTACATATCGCCTACTATAATTGAGGAGCGCCAGTTGAATATTGCCAGTATGGATGTTTTTTCAAGGCTGATGATGGACAGGATAATATTTCTTGGTTTACCTATAGATGATTATGTTGCAAATATTATCCAGGCCCAGTTGTTATATCTTGAATCATCTGATCCATCAAAGGATATATCAATTTATTTTAATACTCCGGGAGGATCGGTCCACGCAGGCTTGGGTATATATGATACCATGCAGTATATCTCTTCAGATATTGCAACAATTTGTACCGGTATGGCAGCATCAATGGGGGCAGTATTACTTACAGCAGGAACCAAAGGTAAACGGTCGGCCCTGCGGCATTCCCGAATAATGA
Organism: Marinilabiliaceae bacterium; assembly: GCA_037439945.1. GTDB lineage: Bacteria > Bacteroidota > Bacteroidia > Bacteroidales > Marinilabiliaceae > CALEUX01. Next base: position 1,656 of record JBBIVA010000006.1, on the reverse strand, counting down.
TTCACCAGCCGATGGGTGGCGCCCAGGGACAGTCAATAGACATTGAAATTACAACCCGCGAAATTGTAAAGCTGAGAAAGGAACTTTACACCATTATTTCTGAACACTCAGGCCAATCATTCAAAAAGGTCGAAAAGGATTCAGACCGTGATTTCTGGATGACAGCGGAAGAAGCAAAAGAGTACGGAATGATTGATGAGGTTTTGATAAGGAATGGGAAAGAAAAGAGTTAAAGAAATTTATCAGGTGCAGGATCAGGTAGTAAAATAACCGATTCTGCATTATTTATAAACTGTTAGTTGTTATATGGATAAGTGTTCTTTTTGTGGCAGAAACCGTAAAGATACCAATCTTTTGATCGCTGGTGTGTCTGGCCACATATGTGATGGATGCATTGAGCAGGCACATGCCATTCTTGAAGAGGAATTCAGGAAAAAGGGGTCTTTTGATATGGATAAAATCTCACTCTTAAAACCGGTTGAGATAAAAGCATTTCTGGACCAATACGTGATTGGACAGGATGAAGCCAAAAGGTATCTTTCAGTTGCTGTTTACAATCACTATAAGAGACTTACTCAACTCAAAACAAACGATGATGTTGAAATTGAGAAATCGAACATTATTCTTGTAGGTGAAACAGGTACCGGAAAAACTTTGTTGGCCCGTACAATAGCACGAATGCTTCACGTTCCGTTTACTATTGTTGATGCCACTGTTTTGACTGAGGCCGGTTATGTAGGTGAGGATATTGAGAGTATATTAACACGCTTGTTACAAGCAGCCGATTATAACGTTGAAGCAGCCGAAAAAGGCATAGTTTTTATTGATGAGATAGATAAAATTGCCCGCAAAGGCGATAATCCGTCAATAACACGTGATGTTTCGGGTGAAGGGGTACAACAAGGGCTGCTAAAATTACTTGAAGGGTCGATAGTAAATGTGCCTCCCCAGGGCGGGCGTAAGCACCCCGAACAAAAAATGATCCCTGTAAATACAAAAAACATTTTATTTATTTGTGGCGGAGCCTTCGATGGTATTGAACGGAAAATAGGCCAGCGGTTAAATACAAAGGTTGTAGGTTATACTGCCAGTAAATCAAAAGATCATCTGGATGCATCCAACCTGTTGCAATATATTGCTCCTCAGGATTTAAAGTCATACGGCTTAATTCCTGAAATTATAGGGCGGTTACCAATTTTAACCTACTTAAATCCCCTTGACAGGGATACATTGCGACAAATATTGACAAAGCCCAAAAATGCCATTATTAAGCAATATGTCAAACTGTTTGAAATGGATAAAATTGAACTGCATTTTAATGATGATGTATTAGAATATATAGTCGAAAAGGCTGTTGAGTTTAAATTGGGGGCGCGTGGACTCCGCTCAATTTGTGAAACCATAATAATGGACCTCATGTTTCACTCCCCTGGTGAAAAAACAGGAAATTTGGTTATAAATATTGAATTTGCCAAAGAAAAAATTGAACGGGCAAATATAGCGCTTTTAAAGGCAGGGTGAAGACCTTTAGGTTTATAATAATAAATGTAACCGGCTGCACTTTGGCCGGTTTTTTTGTTTTTTACGGGCCGGGGTGAAGCATTTATCCCGGATTAGTCATTAGAAAGGCAATGAACTAATGACTTAGCCGGGATT
>JBBIVA010000005.1:0-68397 GCA_037439945.1 Marinilabiliaceae bacterium | reverse complement strand
ATTAATTTCTAATGACGGTAATTAGAAAAAATGGCTAAAGACAAATTTGGGTTAATTAAAACCGGGCCTTTAAAACAGGTAATCCAATCCATGAAGGAATAGTTTTCGGATTTGGGTCAGAAAATAACAAGATTGAAGAAAATTTTCACCTTCATTACTTTAATTTATATACTTCCACACCTGCCAGTAAAAAGCAACCTATTCCGTAATCTTCAAAATCGGGCATTGAATCGTATTTTACAGGTTGACCATCTTTTGGCTCTTTACCGGTTCCCTGAACATAACCCAGAGATCCATTGGGGTGAACAGCTTCTTTTACCATAGCATTCCACGCTTTTATAACCACAGGCAGGTATTCATCACGGTTTAATATACCATTATTAATCCCCCAGGCCATGCCATATACAAAAAGGGATGTTCCTGTAACTTCCTTGCCACCAAAGTTTGATGGATCATGAAGACTTACATTCCAAAAGCCATCCTCGCGCTGGCACTTAACAAGCGCCCTTGTCATTGCTAAAAAGTCTTTTATATAATCCTTCCGGTGTTTTTCATTTGCGGGAATTTCGTCCAAAACTCTAACAAGGGCCGCATAAACCCAGCCATTACCTCTCGACCAGTAACAATCTTCACCATTAGGCTCTTTATATGGAGGAATAAAATCCCCATCTCTCCACCAAAGGCCATCTATTGGGTTATAAAGTCCCTTACCGGCAATTTTATTACGGGAATGCTCATACATATCCCACATTTTTTTATAGTATTTGGGCTCATTTAATGTTTTGCCCAACTTGGCAAAAACCGGCATTCCCATTTGTATTGCATCAATCCAATCCCAATCATTATTTTGTGGGGTATTAACCAACATATCAAGATTTGCTTTTACTTTCCTTATTCTTTCGGGATCGGGTGACAAGCGGTACATATCAATATAAGTTTGTCCGGCACAATAATCATCTGCATTACGGGTTGATGCCCCAAACCTGTAATCCCATTTATGAAAATCAGCCCAGTTTAAAGTATATTCATAATATTCTTCCCTTGGCAATATTGAATATAACCCCATTAACCCTTCGTAATAGACGCCCCTTGTCCATATATTACTGGGCCTTAACCTTCCAACATTTGATGTCGCCTTATAGTCGGCGTACTTTTTCATAAAGTAATCATTAACCAGGACCATTGTTTTTAAAGTATTCTCACGGACGGGCAATGTTATGTTTTTTTGTGATTTTACCGAACCACAAAATAATAGCGCTACTGCGCAAAAAAATAATGCTCTAATCATGGATAATTATTATAAAATGGTTTTACATACAACAAAGTGATGCTTGCAAAATTATTGTCATTATAATTTAATCATATAGATTATAATTCAATATGATGGAAAATTGTATTCTTTTTTTTCAAGGTACTTGTATTTACATGTTTTTGTACAATTTTCCATTTTTTAACAGATATAAGCGGTTTATTTTTACTTAATCTATTGCATTTATAAAAATTGTTATGCATTAAAACCTATTCAGGTAAATTACAAATCAGGCTTACGGTTAGCCAAAAATTCAAATTTAAATTTTACATAATTTAGTATGAAACAAACCAATTCTAAGAAAAAACTGTTAAAAGTGTTTTTGTTAACACTATTAACCGGGTGTTTCTTTCTACTTTGGGGAGAAAACATCTATGCACAACAAACAATTACCATAAATGGTACGGTAACTGACCAAACAGGAATGCCTGTTGCAGGGGCCACCGTTGTAGTTGCGGGAACCACCAACGGTACCATAACTGATGCAAATGGTAAATATTCGTTAACTAATGTACCTTCAGAAGGTTCGCTTGAAATCCGGTTTATTGGGTTTGAAAAACAAGTTGTAAAAGTAGGTAACCAATCAACCATTAATGTCACCCTGCAAGATGAAGCAACTTTGCTTAATGAATTGGTGGTAGTTGGTTATGGCACCATTAAGAAAAGTGATGTTACCGGAGCAGTAACCCGCATCTCTGATGAGCAATTGAAAAAAAGACCAGTATCAAATGTTCTGGAGGCAATGCAGGGGAAAGCTGCGGGTATTGATATTACTTCTAATATAAAACCTGGTGAAATACCGCAAATAACTATTCGTGGTAACCGTTCAATTACTGCATCAAATGCCCCTCTGTATGTAATTAACGGAATTCCATTGGTTGCAGGTAATATGGCAGATATAAATACAGATGATATTGCCTCAGTTGAGGTATTAAAAGACGCATCAGCAACTGCTATTTATGGATCTCGTGGAGCTAATGGGGTAATACTGGTTACCACAAAACGTGGAGATAAAGGTAAATTTTCAATAAATTACGATAGTACCTTTTCGTTTGACTCATACAAATCTCTTACTGATTGGATGAATGGAGGTGAGTATGTTGATCGTTGGCGATTAGGATTAATGAATGGAGGGCTTTATGGTACTGAAACCTTTACAAACTTAAACACCCCGGTTAAATTAGGTTGGCCTGACCCAACTATCGATATTAATAAATTTGGGCTGGCAGGTGATCCAGTTGCTAGGAAATCTGTATTAATGGGTTATGAATGGGTTGACCAAATTGGTGGTACTGTAAAAATGAGACCTACTACAGCTGAAGAAGTGGCTATGGGTTGGCCAGCCCAGGTTCCTGTTTATAATTCAGACAATGTTCGTAGTTTTAATTGGGGAGAAGAAGCTCTCCGTCAAGGCCTTACTCAAAATCACCAGTTGTCATTATCAGCTGGTACTGATAATTCTAATATTTATATGTCGTTCGGATTACTTGATGAAAAAGGCGTTCAAAAAGATCAGGATTACAAAAGGTATAATATTAATATAAATGGGGAAATAGCTCCCAGAAATTGGATTAAAGTTGGCGCATCAATAAATACTGCTTTTGCTATTCAGAATTTTGGTATTTTTGGTCCAAATACTACTAACACAGGCTCTAAAGATCTTTATTCCAGGGCAAATGATCAATTTCCATATGCATTACCCAAGGATGAAAATGGGGTTTGGGTAAAAAACCCGGGAGGTAACCTGAATTTGTGGAATCCGCTTATCGATATTGATCAATCCCTCAATGAAAGACGATCGACATCTGTTTTAGCTAACATGTTTGGAGAAATTAAATTTACAGATTGGCTAAAGTACCGTTTAAATTTTGGTACGCAGTTTAGGCAAAACCGTACAGGTGCATGGACAGGTCCAAATGCAACAAGTCATCTCACTAATCGACCCAGCACTGCTGCATATGAATTTAACGAAATTTTTGCCTGGGTTAGTGAAAATTTATTGTTCTTAAATAAAAAAATTGGTGAGGCACACGATTTAGGCCTTACCCTCCTTCAGTCGGCCCAGCATTTTAGAGAAGAAGGAAGCAATATTTCGGCTACAGGTATGATTTATGATATCTCCCACTGGTACGATATTGGGGCCAATACAGTTGGAAGGCCTTCAACGTATGGAAGTATGTTTAGGGAAAATAAACTTGAATCATATATGGGAAGAATTAATTATTCGTTATTGAACAGGTATTTGGTAACAGCAACCGGCCGCTGGGATGGATCATCAGTCTTGGCCCCCGGTAACAAATGGGATTTTTTCCCTTCATTTTCATTAGCCTGGAAGTTGCAGGAGGAAAGTTTTATGGACAATTTCTATTTTGTTAATGAATTTAAACTTCGCGCCGGATATGGTGTAACAGGGAATTCAGCCGTAAGTCCTTATTCTACATCAGGCCCATTGAGCAGAAATCCTTACGTATTTGGGGCAGTTCCTTCAGTGGGTTATTTGCCTCAGCAGGTTAAAAATCCAAACCTTGGATGGGAAAAAACTGCACAAATTAATTTAGGCCTCGATTTTGGATTTTTAAGCAATAGGATAACCGGTTCTTTGGAACTTTATAAATCAAAGACAACTGATTTATTGCTAAATAAATCACTTCCAGCCGTTACAGGTTTTGTTTCAATGGTTGACAATATTGGAAAAACGTCAAATAAAGGTATTGAACTTACACTGAACACTGTAAATGTTAAAACCAAAGATTTTCAATGGACTTCAACAATAAACTGGTCTGCCAACCGTGAAGAAATAGTTGAACTATTAAATAAAGACGCAAATGGCAAGCCTTTGGATATGTTAGCTGATAGAAGATTTATAGGACACCCTATTCAGGTGTATTATCATCATAAAACCGATGGTATTTGGCAAAACACACCAGAAGATTTAGCCGAAATGGCTAAGTTTAATGCCAATGGCCACAGATTCCATCCGGGGACAATAAAAAATGTTGACCAGAAAACCATCGATACTGATGGAGATGGAATAAAAGATGCCGGGGACTATAGGATAACAGGCGATGATATGGTTATATTAGGAACTAATAGACCAAAATGGACAGGGGGAATAACCAATAATTTTACCTACAAAAACTTAGAACTTTCTTTTTTCATTTTTGCCAGGATAGGCCAAAAGTATTTTGGCGGGTATCCTAATTCATATGGAGGAATATGGCCCAATGGACGGGTAGAAAATGACGTTTGGTCGTGGGATAACCCTAATGGAAGGTGGCCAATGCCAAATCTTGGAACAGTTGAAAACAATGTACCTTCTACGCAATATAACGATGGTTCTTATGTTGCTGTAAGAAATATTTCACTTACATATGACTTGCCAAAAAATATTTTGAAGTCGGTACAGATAAATAAATTATCAGTTTTTACACAGGTAATTAACCCATTCCTTTTTGGTGGGGATGTTGTTAAATTGGGATTAAATCCTGAAGACACAACCAACTGGGATATCGCATCAACTACTGGTAACCCTCTTGGAGGAATGAACAATAATACCATTTTATCTCAAAGTTTTGTTGTTGGGATTAGGGCAGGTTTTTAATTGATAATTTAAAAAATAATACTATGATGAAAAAGTATATTATATCGATATTGATTATTGCTTTCTTCTCATCTTGCAGTGATGAATTTCTTAATGAGAAGCAGGTTTCAAGTTTGACCCAAGACTACTATAACAGTGAGAGTGGTCTTAATGCCTTGATTAGTGGATTATATGTTTATTCGAGGGTTAAACATGAGTGGGATGGAAATGGAGCTAGGTTAATTGATGCTGAAACAGATCAGTATATGCATGCAGCAGCCAACTCCGCTTATGCCAGGGGCCTAAGTTCAGCATTAGGAACAGATGTGGCTTTAATTACCGGAAATGTAAATAATTTTATAGGAGCAGCGAATGCATCATTTGCCCCTATGGGAGCCTATCCACACATTAATAATTGTAATATAGCCCTGGAGCAAATTGAAAAAGTGAAACCAGGCAAATTTGGTACTGATTTAGCATTTGCCAATACAAGAAAATCTGAAGTTTTGTTTCTTAGAGCTTGGGCTTATTACCTTATTTCCAATCAAATGGGAAGTGTACCTTTATTGCTAAAGGCAAAACGGGAAGACGATGGGATTTATTTTTTCCCCAAAGCCAGCCTGGAAACCATTTATAAGCATATAATAACTGATTTGAGGTTCGCTTACGAAAATTTGCCCACTACTCAGGGCGAAAGGGGACGTATTACAAAAGATGCAGCAGGTCATTTTTTAGCCAAGCTTTATTTAAATAGGGCACAGGGTTCCGAATTTCAGAACCATTCTGAATTGCACTTAAGGATGTTATACAAAGGGAGTTCAACTACTGACCTTGATTCAGCTATTTTTTATTCTTCTGCAGTAATAGGGACAAAAGTTTTGGCGCCCGATTACTGGACACTATTTGACCCCAAGGTGTCAGAGACTTCTCCCCATTCAGAGGTATTATGGGCTGCGCAATTCGACATTAACACAACATTGAATGGTAGGTTTAATAATAGATATTGTAATTATCATACAGGAGATTATACAAATCAAACAGGAATAATACGTTCAATGGCATACGGACGGCCATTTGCAGTATTTAAACCTACTGATTGGGCTTATGACAACTTTGTTGATAAGGTAAATGATTCTCGTTATGAGAAAACATTCCTTCATGAATATATTGGAAATGTAGCAGGGGGAGGTACTTCATACACTTGGAGTGCAGCTGCAGCTGCATGGTGGAACGCTAACAAACCGGCAGGGGAAGCTAATGTTGCAGCAGGCCAAAAAAGAATTGATATTGGGCGCAGGGCCTTGGTATATATTGAAAACAAAATGGCAGATGCCCTCGATTCAGCAACTGTTCATAGTCAACCTTTTCAATTTATGGCCCGTTGGGTAAAATCATCTGTTACAAATAGATTTTATTACCGTTTATTTATCGACAGAACAAATATGGGATTAGCAACTACCCGGACAGCCCCTTATTTATCATCAAAGAAATTCCTTGATCCAAACAGGGGCGGTAGTTCAGATGAGGCAAACTTTAATAGTGAATCCGGAACTCGTGATGTAATCTTAATGCGCCTTGCCGAAACTATACTAATCAGGGCTGAAGCAAATGGACGAAAAGGGTTGTATTCACTGGCTGTAAATGATATTAATATATTACGTCAACGGGCTGCCTATAAAGCAGGAGAAAACCGTTCATCACTTCTTGCAGTTTGGGAACCTCAGGCTGCCACCTTACCTGCCGCAGAAAGATTAACCCCGTTCAGGGTTAACGCATCAACATTTAATGCTATAAGGGTTACAGAAAACCATTTTGAACCCGGAACCCCGGAAGCAATAGCCGAGAATTACATTCCAACAGCTACTACAAAAAGGGAAATGTTTATTCATTTCATATACAACGAAAAAGCCCGGGAATTTTTATCAGAAGGGTTGGCATGGGAGGATCAAAAGAATGCTGGTATCCTTTACGATAGAATTATGAGACATAACCAAATGGCATCAAGCCTTACAGGAATATGGCCGGTTGCCCAAAATCGCGCAGGTGGCGGACAAGATGGCAATGGGAAAGGTAGCTATCAAAAGCACTACACATTCAGGCCATGGCCAAAAGCATATCTTGACCTGTTAACTGATGAAGTGGGAATTCCTCTTGATTCAGATGAAAAACGATTATATCAAAACCCAGGTTACTAATTTTATTTAATTTGTTTAAATGATTTAGTTTTACAGAAACCTCTCCGGAGTCGAAAAGAAATGATTTCGGAGGGGTTTTAATTAATATCAGCCCTTCTTGGTTTTGGTTTTATAGAAAGAAAATTGTTCAAAACTTGTTTTTTTTATTTTAAAATCCCAATTTATTACCGAATAAAAAATAAATATTATTTCAATGAAGCATTACGCAATGAGTTTATTAACAGTTAGTTTAGCAGTTTTTTTAGGTGTAACTTCCTGGTCGCAGGAACCTGAAACCCTTTCAGATTTTTTTAAACAGAGAAAAAAGAAAAAGGCACTTGCCAAAAGTGTTGAATCAACAACTGAAACCAAAGTAAATGACTCCAATACCCCTTTACATCTTTTGCAGCCCGAATATTCTTTCAGTTACAATCCTGTAACAGCCGAAGATGTAAAAAATACCATAAATAAGGTATATAAATTCCTGGATAAAGCAACCCCCGCAAAACTTGAAGATGCCAACTCAAAGGAAGAAATAACTGATTATAATAAAATTGACAGGAACAGCCGTTTGAAAAGAGGGGACTTTCGTCTTACCTCATACGAATGGGGGGTAACATACTCAGGGATGATGCGTCTGGCTGAAACATCGGGTGAGAAAAAATATCTACAATATGTTACTGAAAGGTTCAACTTCCTTTCACAAATAGCACCACATTTTAAAAATCAGCTAAATGAAGTTGGCATTATCGACCCCTTTATTTATCCAATGCTAAAGCCACATGCCCTGGATGATGCCGGTGCAATGTGCGCATCAATGATCAAGGCCTTAATAGCTAATAAAGACCTAACTGGATTACGCCCCCTAATTGATAATTATATAAACTACATAATGCATCACGAATACAGGTTAAAGGATGGGACCTTTGCCCGTAATCGTCCGCATAGGAATACTGTTTGGCTTGATGATATGTATATGAGCATTCCTGCTATTGTAAACATGGGCAAACTCACAGGGGAGCAAAAATATTACGATGAGGCAGCAAAACAGGTTTTGCAGTTTAAAAAAAGAATGTGGGTTGAAGAGAAAAATCTGTTCCGTCATGGTTGGGTTGAAAGTATGGGCGAACACCCTTCATTTTTTTGGGGTAGGGCCAATGGCTGGGCAATGCTGACTTTATGTGAAGTGCTTGATGTACTTCCAAAACAGCATCAATCATATAACGAAATAATGGAGTTATTGAAACTTCAAATTAAAGGTATTACAGCGTTGCAATCAGGTCAGGGATTATGGCATCAACTTTTAGACCGTAATGACTCCTATCTTGAAACCTCTGCCACTGCCATATTTGTTTTTGGTATAGCCCATGCAATTAATATGGGCTGGATTGATGGAGTGGCATACGGACCGGTTGCAAATTTAGGTTGGGCTGCTATAACAAAGAAAATTAATGAAGATGGCCAGGTTACAGGTACATGTGTTGGTACCGGAATGGCATTTGACCCGGCCTTTTATTACCACCGGCCGGTAAATGTTTTTGCCGCCCATGGGTATGGACCGGTTTTACTTGCAGCAGCAGAAATGATTGAGCTAACGAAAAGGATGTACCCGAAAATGAATGATAGTGGATTACAATACTATAATGAACCACAATTAAATAGCGCCCCTATCTTTTTTGTTCAGGATGGCCCTGAGCTTCCATTAAAGCCCGGAAGTACCAGAAAAAACAACAACCCAGTTGTTTTTATTATTGGTGACTCAACAGGTAAAACCGGTCGGGGTAAAGGGGAAAATGGCCAATGGGGATGGGGAAGTTTCTTTGACCTTTTTTTTGATACATCACAAATTTCAATTGAGAATCATGCTTTGGGTGGTCGCAGTAGTAGGACCTATATTACTGAAGGACATTGGGACAAGGTATTGCATGGGTTAAAAAAGGGTGATTACCTGATTGTTCAGTTTGGACATAATGATGGTGGTCCGCTTAATACAGGAAGAGCAAGGGCCTCCCTTAAAGGAACCGGAGATGAGTTTGAAACAGTAATTATGGAACGTCATGGTGGGCCCGAGGATGTATATACTTTCGGAAAGTATATAAGAACCTATATTAAACAAGCCAGAGCGCAAGGAGTTAATGTGGTTGTATTATCGCATACCCCGGGAAACAGATGGACTGATGGGAAAGTTGACAGGTGCGACCAGACATATGGCAAATGGTCGCAAGAAGTGGCCCTTAAAGAGGGCGTATATTATATTGATGTAAATGACCTGGCTGCAAAAAAATATGAAGAAATGGGCCCCGAAGCCACCAGTTCATATTTTATAGATAATGTACACACATCGGCAAAAGGTGCAATATTACATGGCAAGTGCCTGGTTGAAGGTATTTTAAATCTCGAAAACTGCTCTTTAGCAAAATATGTTAATAAACAATCATTAAATCAATCTTTTAAGGTAGCAAATAAACCTCTTTTTCGTGACCCGGTTTTTGACGGAGCGGCCGACCCTGTTATAATATGGAACAGTAAACAGCAAAGCTGGTTTATGTTTTATACCAACCGACGTGCAAAACTTGAACAGGGAACTGGTGTTGAATGGGTACACGGAACACAAATTGGGATAGCCGAATCAACTGATGGCGGTGCATCCTGGAATTATAAAGGTACTGCAAATATTAAATATGGGGGTGCAAATGTTACTTATTGGGCACCTGATGTAATTGAAAATAATGGTAAATACCACATGTTCCTTACTGTGGTTCCGGGAATATTTTCTGATTGGAAACACAACCGTGAAATAGTGCATTTAACAAGTAACAATTTAATTGACTGGGATTTTGAATCCAAATTACCACTTGTTTCAGATAAAGTTATTGATGCTGCCGTTATAAAAGGCCCTGATGGTTCCTGGAAATTATATTATAACAATGAACGCGACAGAAAATCAATATATTATGCCCAAAGTAATGACCTATATAGTTGGACTGATAAAGGAAAGGTTGTGGGTGAAAGGGGAGAGGGGCCAAAAGTTTTTGCCTGGAAAGGAAGGTACTTTATGGTTGTTGATACATGGGATGGTTTGGCGGTTTATTCATCAGATAACATGGTGGACTGGAAACGTCAGTCAAAAAATATATTAAAGGAAGCAGGTAGTGGTGTCGATGATAAAACCAAAGGATTGCATGCAGATGTATTGGTAAATAACGACAGGGCTTTTGTTTTTTATTTTACCCATCCTGGAAGATTTGGCGACAAGGCCAAAGAAGATAATTACGAAACAAGAAGGTCGTCAATACAGGTTGCAGAATTGGAACTAAAGGATGGCGAGATTATTTGTGACCGCAATAAACCTGTTTTAATAAATCTTAAACATTAGAAAAAAAGAGATAATTTAAAACAGGTAAAGTTGTTTTGTTTTAAAAATGCCAAAATTATTACAAATCCCTACCTATTATATTCTAGTTGGGATTTGTTCAGGCAAAGTGTTTAATTGGTGTTTTTGACAATAAATATTAACCCAAATTAATCAATAGGAGGCGAAGTATGAGCCGAACTATTTGATTTAATTGGGATAATCCCGATTTAGAGATTGTTTTAATTCCAAATCTTTTGAATTGGTTACAAGTACTTTATCGATTACGCATTTTCAAATGCGTAATTTGGATTAAAGAATTTACTTATGACACAAGCCTGATTAGTTAAACACAACTTGTCCCTACTTATTGGGAAACAAGTATGAATCGAAAATTGCAGAAGTCAAAATCAATCACGCCGGGTTTCCCCGATTTATCGGCACAACCTGTTCCGCAGCGCGGAAAGATATCCGGCCTTATTTTAAAAACAAAAACAGATGAAACGTTACGCATTTAAAATGTTCCTTAAGCCGGGTTGTGAACAAGAGTATGAGCGCCGGCATAAAGCTATTTGGCCTGAATTGAAAGAGTTGCTGAAGAATTCAGGGGTGTATGATTATTCAATTTTCTGGGATAAAGAGACAAATATTCTTTTTGCAGTGCAAAAGGTAAAAGGTGACAGCGGCTCACAGGATTTGGGTACTAACCCGATAGTTAAAAAGTGGTGGGATTATATGGCCGATATTATGGTGGTAAATCCGGATAATTCCCCCGTTTCAGTACCCCTTAATGATGTTTTTTATATGGAGTAATCAAAAACCTCCTAACCCCTAAAACCTAACTCCTAAAACCTAATAGATAAGAGCTAATACTTAAGAGATAATAAATTATGAATCATTATTTTAGATTTTTTTTCCAAATAATCATCTTGCTGAGTTTTTCCTGCATGGCTTATTCCCAGCCAAATACCAGTTGGCCTGAGCAAACGGTTGATTCCAAACCTGGTTCGCGCTGGTGGTGGATGGGGAGTGCTGTTGATGAGAAAAACCTGACATATAATTTGGAAGAGTATTACAAAGCCGGATTAGGGACCCTTGAAATTACACCCATTTACGGAGTAAAAGGCAATGAAACCAACGATGTTCAGTTTTTGTCGGAAAGGTGGATGTCGCTTTATAATCATTGTAATAAAGAAGCTTTACGTTTAGGACTAAAAATTGACATGAACACCGGTACAGGTTGGCCATTTGGCGGGCCCGAAGTAAAACCTGATAACGCAGCAACCAAATTGTTGGTATTCGAATTCGAATTAAAAAAGGGTGAAACTCTTGAAGAAAAAATTGAAATATCTGATCCTAAACAAAAAGGTACTGCAAAGCTACTCAGATTAATGGCCTATTCTGATAAAGGTTTGGTAAAAAATTTGACGCCGTACGTGGTTAATCAGAAACTTAACTGGAAAGCCCCTAAAGGAAAATGGAGGTTAATCGCAGCCTTTTATGGTAATACTTTTCAAAAGGTAAAGCGTGCCGCTCCAGGTGGTGAAGGATTGGTTATGAATCATTTTTCAGCAGAAGCAACAGATAATTATCTGGGTAAATTCACCACAGCTTTTAAAAATTCGGAAGCAGCGGTTCCTGGTAATTTTTTTAATGATTCATATGAAGTTTATGAGGCAGATTGGACTCCCACGTTATTTGAAGAGTTTTTTGTTCGCAGGGGATATAAACTAGAGAACTATCTGCCACAATTTTTAGATAAAAACAGAACTGATGAAACTGCCAGGATAGTTTCTGATTATAGGGAGACTTTATCAGAATTATTACTCGAAAATTTTACAATAAGGTGGACGAATTGGGCCAACCGGTTGGGTAGCAAAACCAGGAGCCAGGCTCATGGATCACCAGGTAACCTTATTGACTTGTATGCCGCGGTTGATATTCCTGAATGTGAAGGGTTTGGATTATCTGAGTTTAACATTAAAGGATTGAGAAAAGATTCTTTAACACGCCATAATGATTCAGATTTGTCAATGTTAAAATATGCTTCTTCGGCAGCTCATATTGCAGGTAAAACCTATACATCATCTGAAACATTCACATGGTTAACCGAGCATTTCCGTACATCCTTTTCACAGTGTAAACCTGATATCGATTTAATGTTTGTTTCAGGCGTAAACCGGATATTTTTTCATGGTACAACCTATTCCCCAATTGATGCAGCCTGGCCCGGATGGAAATTTTATGCATCTGTTGATATGAGTCCAACAAATCCTTTATGGCGTGATGCTAAGGCATTTACATCTTATATTTCACGAACACAATCTTTTTTACAAATGGGGACACCGGATAACGATTTTTTATTATATCTGCCCATTTACGATATTTGGTACCAACAGGATGGAAGGTTATTGATGTTTGATATCCACAAAATGGCTCAACGTGCTCCGGAATTTATTCGCGCTGTAAACCAAATAAGCAAAGCAGGTTATGATGTTGATTACATATCCGACAATTTTATCCGTTCATCACATTTAAAAGATGGTAAAATTGTAACATCAGGCGGAAGCTCATACAAAGCGATTATTATTCCAGGGGTAAAAATGATTCCTGTTGATGTTTTTTCAAAACTAATAGAAATGGCCAGGCAGGGAGCCACAGTAATTTTCATTGATTCATACCCTGATGATGTCCCCGGTTTTAACCAGCTTAAAAGCCGGCGTGGAAAACTTAATAAAATAAGGGCTAATCTGCCAAAAGTAGATTTTAATCAAGTCATTATTAATAAGTTCCAAAACGGACGAATAATCACAGGCAGTAATTTTTCTTCGGTACTTGAGTCAACAGGCGTATTGCCTGAGATTATGAAGAAAGAACATGGATTACAGGTTATCCGGCGAAAGAACAGTGATGGACACCATTATTTTATTTCAGCCTTAAAAGAAACAGACACCGATGACTTTATCCCCCTTGGAGTAAATGCCAGGTCTGCAATTTTCTATAATCCGCTTAACGGAAAAAAGGGAAAAGCATTGTTAAAAAACATTGCAGGGAAAACCATGGTTAAAATTCAACTAAAATCGGGCGAATCAATAATTTTAAGAACTTATGATAATTATGATGTAAACGAACCCATGTGGGAGTATTTTAAGGAAAAGGATGAATTTATTGATTTAAATAACGACTGGATTCTAAATTTCTCAGAAAGCACGCCTGCAATTAAGTACAACTTTGTGTTAAAAAAAGTTGAATCATGGACAAACCTTGATTTTAACGATACAAAAATAAATATGGGTTCCGGTGTTTACAAAAAAACGTTTAACCTTGACAAAAACCTGGGCAACGACTGGATACTTGACCTGGGCGATGTTAGGGAAACTGCAAGAGTGAAAATAAATGGGGAGTTAGTAGCAACTTTATGGTCAGTGCCCTATAAAGTTTTGGTGGGAAAACATCTGGTTAACGGGAGAAATACTATCGAAATTGAAGTTACATCACTGCCTGCCAACCGAATAGCCGATTTAGATAGAAAAGGGGTAATTTGGAGAAACTTCAAAGAAATAAATTTTGTCGATCTTAATTATAAATATACCGGGTACGGGCATTGGAAACCACTTCCTGCCGGATTAAACAGTTATGTAAGGCTGATCCCTGTAACATTAGAAAAATTAGCAGACAATTAAAATATTCTAAAAACAATATTAAACAAACCGGGGGCATTTTCCTGAATAAAAATTAAAATCCATACACCAATTAAATGAATCATGTTGCCCTGGGAAAAGTTCCCCCAGGAAATAATGCAGGCAGTCCCGGCGCAAACTAAAATTATTTAAGGATGGAGCGGATCCCGATTATTGGGTGTGGGTTGCCCCTATGTATCGGGGATCTTAAACTAAAAATTATTTACGAATGAAAAAAAAATTGCTATTAATTACGGTAGTTGTTTTTTATGTTATAACCGCTTATGGTCAAAAAACAGCATTACCTGATTTCCAATGGATGAAGGAGGTAGGGGCCCATACATTTCCATCTTTACAAACTGTATATAACGTTGCAGATTATGGCGCTGTTGGCGATGCCGTTAAACTTAATACACAGGCAATTCAAAATGCGATTGATGCTGCCGAAGCCAATGGTGGGGGCATAGTAACGTTTAATCCCGGAGTTTACCTAATGGGGTCGGTGTTTTTAGGAAACAACGTTAATTTTAATATTCCAAAAGGTACTATGCTTATTGGTAGTCTTAATATCGAAGATTACAAAAGAATTGATACCAGGGTGGCGGGCGTTGAGATGGAATGGCCATCAGCCCTTATAAATGCTATTGGTAAAAAAAATTGTGCAATTACAGGTTCGGGTGTAATTCATGGCAGGGGTAAGGTATTTTGGGATAAATATTTTAAAATGCGTAAAGAATACGATCCAAAGGGATTACGATGGATTGTTGATTATGATTGTGAGCGTCCCAGGGGAATTTTAATATCCGGTTGCGAAAATGTTACAGTTAAAGAAATTGTGATGTACCAGCCCGGATTCTGGAGCCTGCATATTCTGTACAGTAAATATATAACTGTTGATAACGTAATAATAAGTAACAATATTGAAGGCCATGGCCCTAGTACTGATGGGGTTGATATAGATTCATCATCGTTTATACTTGTTCAGAACAGTATAATTAACTGCAATGACGATAATTTTTGTCTAAAGGCCGGTCGCGACAGCGATGGACTAAGAGTTAACAGGCCCTGTGAATTTATTGTAATTAGAAATTGTTATGCCGGTTATGGCCATGGATTAATAACCTGCGGCAGTGAAACATCAGGTGGGATACGAAATGTGGTGGCATATGACCTGAAAGGTAATGGTACAAATAATGGATTAAGGTTTAAAAGCACCAGTCAAAGGGGTGGGGTAATTGAAAATATTTATTTGTACAATATTGACTTAGTTAATGTTGCAAACCCTATTATTCTTGATTTAAACTGGCACCCTGCATACAGTACCTCAGTTTTACCGGCCGGCTTTAATATTGACCAGGTGCCGCTTCACTGGAAAAAAATGTTAGCCCCTGTTGACCCCAAACAGGGAATACCCAAATTCAAAAATATTCACTTTGTCAATGTTAGTGCCACCGAGGCAAAAGAGTGTGTGAGCTTAAACGGATTGGAAAAGAGCACATTAGACGATTTTTATTTTAAAAATGTGAATTTACAGGGTTCCAATGCCGGCAAAATACAATTTGCAAAAAACTGGGTTTTCGAAAATTTTAAAATTGACGCTCCAAATAAACCGGATTTGAAGAATAACATTAATGTAGTAATACCTTCGGTTAAATAGGTTATTGTAAACGGTATTAATATGTTATATTACAAATAGTTAATAAATACAAACCATGATTAAACAATTTATATCATTATATTTTTTGGTGGGAATATTAATTACCGCGTCAGCCAGGGGTACTGAAAAGCTTTATTTATCGGGTACCGGCCTTGGTAACACTGTTACCTGGGATTTTATTTGCTCCAACGGTATGAAAAGTGGATATTGGACCAAAATTGAAGTACCATCGCAATGGGAATTGCAGGGTTTTGGTGAATACACCTACGGCAGGTGGTATATAAAAAGGGGTGTTCAACCATCAAAAGAAACCGGTACATACAGGCATTCATTCAGTATTCCGGAAAATTGGAAGGATAAACAGGTAAACATCGTTTTTGAAGGGGTTATGACTGATACAGAGGTGTGGA
The DNA here is from genome assembly GCA_037439945.1 of Marinilabiliaceae bacterium. GTDB lineage: Bacteria > Bacteroidota > Bacteroidia > Bacteroidales > Marinilabiliaceae > CALEUX01. The sequence continues at coordinate 52,235 of JBBIVA010000005.1, read as the reverse complement.
TAAATGATAAACCTGCCGGCGAAAAACACCAGGGTGGTTTTTACAGGTTCAAATATGATATCAGTGATAAAATAGTACCCGGTGAGATTAATAAACTGGAAGTAAAAGTTGCAAAGCATTCAGAAAACCGATCGGTTAATGCTGCGGAGAGAATGGCAGATTGGTGGACATTTGGCGGAATTTACAGGCCGGTATATCTTGAAGCTTTACCCCAAACAGCAATAACCCATGCTGCAATCGATGCAAAAGCAGATGGTTCGGTTAAGGCCGTGGTGGATTTTTCTCAATTGGGAAAGGGTTACGCCTTAACAATTTCAATTAAGCCACTTACAGGTAAAGGTAATTTTAAAAAGCAAACCGTACAGCTAAAAGAAGGTATTGCTAATCAAATATTTGACTTTTCATGGAAAAAGGTTGTTCCATGGAGTCCGGAAACCCCTCAGCTTTATATATTAACTATGGAGTTAATAAATGACCGGAAAGAAACAGTTCACATTTGGAGTAACCGTATAGGCTTTCGGACTGTAGAGTTTCGACCCAAAGATGGAATTTATGTAAACGGTACAAAAATAGTTATGAAAGGTATTAACAGGCACTCTTTTCATCCCGATGGCGGACGGACAACAAACCGGGAAATAAGCCTTAAAGACGCCCTGTTAATTAAGGAAATGAATATGAATGCAGTCCGGTTTCATTACCCGCCCGACCAACATTTTATTGATATGTGCGACTCTTTGGGATTATTTGTAATTAACGAACTGGCTGGATGGCAAAATGAATATGATACTAAAACAGGTTCCAAACTGCTTAAAGAAATGGTTAAACGGGATGTTAATCATCCGAGTATAATTATGTGGAGTAATGGCAACGAAGGTGGATGGAATTATGAACTCGATAAATTATTCGCTGTTTATGACCCCCAAAAAAGACATGTAATTCATGCCTGGGCAGATTTTAATGATTTAGATACTCATCATTACCCCACATTTTTGACAGGGGTTGCAAGGTTTACAAATGGATACAAAGTTTTTATGCCTACCGAATTTATGCATGGTATGTACGATCAGGGCCATGGTGCAGGGTTGGAAGATTTTTGGGATAACTATACATCACATCCCCTTTTTGCCGGTGGTTTTATGTGGGATTTTAGTGATAATGCAGTAAAAAGAACCGATAAAGGAAATACCCTTTGCTCTGAATATTTCAACGGTCCCGATGGAATTGTTGGCCCTTACCGCGAAAAAGAAGGCAGCTTTTATACAGTGCGGGAAGTGTGGGCGCCAATACAGTTTAAAAAAGTATATATAACACCTTCATTTAAAGGCGAATTTTATGTTTCAAATACATATTTATATACAAATCTGGATAAATGCAGGATGGAATATAGATTGTATGAAGCTACATCTCCATTACTGGGAACAGGCAAAAAGAAAATTGCATCGGGTAAAGTAAGTTTGCCTGCAATTAATCCGGGTGAAACCGGGAAAGCTGTAATGAAACTTCCTGTAAATTTCTTTCAGGGTGATATTTTGGAAATTGAAGCTTTTGATAAAAGTGGAAATTCAATTTGTACATGGAGTTGGCCCGTAAATTATAACGCCGATTATTTAAAAAAGCAAACGCGGAACATTAAAAGCAATGAAAAGGCTTTATTTATTGAAAAAGAAAATGAAGTTGAGTTAAGCGCAGGAGGTGTTAAGGTTTCTTTTGATAAAAGAAGTGGCACAATTACAAAAGTTGAGAATAAAAGTGTTGAAATACCTTTTAATAACGGTCCGGTTGCTGTTGGTATGAAAATCAGGTACGTTGATTTTAAATTACGAATGGACGGCAATGATGCATTATATATTGCAAAATACCTTGGCGCTATTGACTCAATTGTTTGGCGTATGACACCGGCGGGATTATTATCATTGGATGCCGTTATGCTAAACAGGGCCACAGGGGGGGTTGGGTTTGATGATGCATTTACTGATGATGCGATTTTAAATTTCGGGCTGACTTTTTCTTATCCCGAAGAAAAAGTAACAGGTATGCAATGGATGGGAAGGGGCCCCTACCGTGTTTGGAAAAACCGAATTAAAGGTACAAATTATAGTATCTGGCAAAAGGATTATAACAATACCATTACAGGAGAAAGCCAGTTTGGATTGGTTTACCCTGAGTTTAAAGGCTATCATGCCAATTTGTACTGGGCAACAATTCAGTCTGAAAAAACACCCTTTACTGTTTATTCAGAAAGTGACGGGGTATTTTTAAGAATTTTCACCCCCCAGGAGCCCGAAGGCAGGCAGGATGGCAAAAGTACCATGCCTGAATTTCCCGGAGGTGATATTTCGTTTTTATATGATATACCCGGGATACGTTGTTTTAAGCCAATCAGTCAGCACGGGCCACAAAGTCAACCTGGCAATATCCGGATCAAAAAAGGTGATGAAGGAATCAGGATGAAACTGATGTTTGATTTCAGGTAGAAAAATTTGAGGTGTAAATTATTGAAAATGAATTTTATATTTAGGAATATCATAAGGGTTGCTTTTTTTATTTTCTGTTTGGGTGTAGTAATACCGGGTATGTCCCAAATAGGTAAAGTTTATAGGTCAGAACGTAAGGTGATTAAAGACCCATTAACTGGAAGTAAATTAATTTTTTTAACAAGTAAACCTGAGGGCGACTATAAGATATATCAAACACATAACCAATGGACTTCAGATGGAAAATGGCTTGTATTCCGCTCCAACAGGGCACGTGGGGAAGCGCTTGCTGTAAATGAAAAATCGGGCAAAATAATACAGGTTACTGAGGGTGGGTACAAAGGGATGTTAAATGTTGCCCGCAAATCCATGAAGCTTTACTTTATGCAAAATGCCGGTAAAGATTCACTAGATAATTCAACTGCAGTTGTTGAAGTTGACCTTGGTCGGTTATTTGTTGATTGCAAAACGGGTAAATTGAAACAAAAATCAGATTATCAGCGAATTTGTGGAATAATACCATCAGAGTTTAAGGCCAATGGGGATATGGCCCTGGATGCTGATGAAGAATGGGTTTGGTTTAGTGTAGGGAAAGAATTGGCATACCACCATCTGCCCCCAGGCACAACGATTGAGCCAAATTTTGGCCCACGAAAAATGGGGGCGGGGCCCGCAGGGATTGCCGGGATGAACTTAAAAACCGGTGAAACAAAATATGTTATTTCAGTACCGTTTCAAATTGGTCATTTACAATCAAATCCGTGGGTGCCGGGGCAAATTGTTTTTTGCTGGGAAACAGGCGGAAAATCACCACAACGTACCTGGATTGTTAATTCTGATGGAAGCGGGCTAAGGCCATTATATCCTGAGGCCCCACATGAGTGGGTAACCCATGAAGCAATTATTAGTCAAAATGAAGTTGCAATTGCAATAATGGGTCATCGCCAAATCCGGTTAAATAAAGATACCACTTCTTATAAAGGTACGGGGGTGTATGGTGTTAACCCGGGCCAGGAGCCCGGTTGGGGAAATTGTGGAACCCGCGAAAAACCTACAGGGCTGGGTATCGTAAACATCAATTCCCGTGAAATGGTATTAGCCGGACAAACCCCTTCTGGCAGTGGGTTTTGGCATGTTACGGGATCGTCCGATAAACGTTTTGTTGCCGGCGATGATTTCGCAAGAAATATTTACCTGATAAACAGGGAAACAGGTGAGATGATTTTACTATCAACCGGGCATAAACCAACAGCAGCAGATCATCCGCACCCAACATTCAGCCCTGACGGATCTAAAATTCAGATACAATCGGCAATGCTTTCCAAAGATAACCGGTCAATGAATATATGTGTTATTCCTGTTCCTAAAAAGTGGCTGAAAAGGTAAATTTAAAAAGGATTACCATATATTTAGTATCAATTAGTGTATATCTTGTAATATTGGTTTTCTGAACCGTTACTTTGTGTTTGAAACGAATTATTATCCTAAAAAAGCCTGAAATGAAATTACTTTTATCACTTTCTTTTATAACACTGATTTTTTTTACGGTATCGGGTCAGGGCAATATGTTCGTTTCACATTCACAAAAAAAACCGATAACAATTATTTACGATAATAGTGATGAAAAAACAATTGAAATAGTTGCTAATGCCCTGGCAAGTGATTTTGAACTAATTACCGGTATCAAAGCTGAACTTTCAACCAATCCTGAAAAAGTATCGGGAAATGCCATAATAATTGGTAGTATTAACGGAAGCAACTTAATTAAAAACCTTAATACAAGAAAACTAATTGAAACAGATAACTTAAAAGGCAAATGGGAGACATTTAACATCAAACCGGTACGTAACCCATTTTCTAAAGTAAAAAATGCTTTGGTAATATATGGTTCAGATAAACGCGGAACAGCCTATGGAGTTTTTCATTTGTCGGGTTTAATAGGTGTATCTCCATGGCACTGGTGGGCCGATGTTAATCCTGGGCAAAAAGAGCGGGTTTCAATACCCGAAATAAGGTTCACATCAGAAGAGCCATCAGTAAAATACCGGGGAATTTTTTTAAATGATGAGTGTTGGGGGCTTAACCCCTGGGCATCGAAAACATTTGAGCCTTCCGAAGGAAATATTGGGCCCCGAAGCTATTCTGCGATTTTTGAACTTCTGTTACGTTTACGAGCCAATTTAATATGGCCTGCTATGCACCCTTGCACCAATGCCTTTTATAAAAATCCTGAAAACCCTGTTACTGCCAATAATTATGGTATTGTTGTGGGTAGCTCCCATGCCGAACCAATGCTTCGTAATAATGTTGACGAATGGAACCATTCAGAAAGGGGCGAATACAATTTTTTTACCAACAGGGAAAAAGTATTAAACTATTGGGAAGAAAGGGTTAAGGCGAGCAGTACCTTTGAAAGTGTATATACACTTGGTATGAGGGGAATTCACGATTCCGGAATGGTTGGTGCAGGCTCTGTGCAGGAACAGATTACAGCGCTTGAACAAATTATTGACGAACAACGGAAATTAATTAATAAGCATGTTAACAGCGATATAACCAAAATACCCCAGGCCTTTACAGCTTATAAGGAAGTATTGGATATTTATGATTCAGGGTTGAAAATTCCAGATGATATTACAATAGTGTGGCCCGATGATAACTATGGCTACATACAAAGGTTTTCAGATGAAATGCAGCAAAACAGGACGGGTGGAAGCGGGGTTTATTACCATCTTTCATATTGGGGCAGGCCACATGATTATTTATGGTTAAGTACAACTCACCCTGCACTTGTATGGATGGAGATGTATAAAGCTTTTCGGTTTAAATCAACAAAAATTTGGGTTGTTAATGTGGGCGACTTAAAGCCAAATGAATACGGAACTTCCCTTTTTTTGGATATGGCCTGGGATACCAACAAATTTTCAACTCCCCAATCGGTTAAAAACCATTTATATAAATGGTACACCGATATTTTCGGAAAAATTGCAGGTGAAGAAATTGCCGGTGTAATGTGGTTTTATTATAACTTAAATTTTGAAAGAAGGCCTGAATTTATGGGCTGGAGCCAGACTGAACCAACACGAAAAACCCATTACACAGAGTACAACCATTTTGAAGGTGGAGATGAAGCTCAACAACGAATTAATAAGTTTAATTATCTCACGGCCAAAGCTGTTACCATTCGCCATCAAATTCCGGCCCATCTGGCTGACGCTTTTTTTCAACTGGTTGAATACCCTGTTGTGGCTGCATCACTCATGAATAAAAGAGTTTTATATTTAGAAAAAGCCTATTATTATGCCAGACAAAACAGGACTATAGCCAATGAGTTAGCTGTAAAATCAGAAGAGGCTTTTGATAGCATAGCAGCATTAACTGATTATTATAATAATATTTTGGCCAATGGTAAATGGAAAGGAATGATGTTTATGGCACCCCGAAGTTTGCCCGTATTTAAAATGCCACCAATTCCTAAATGGCAGTTTAAAAATGTGGTTGATTGGGGAATTGCCGTTGAAGGTGATGAAGAAATCAGGCGTATTGAAGGAATTTACGGGCCATTGGCATTACCAACTTTTAACAATGTTACCAAAAAACAATATTTTATAGATGTTTTTTTGCAAAATGAAGCAGAAGTGAACTGGATTGCAACCCCTTCTGCCGATTGGATTAGAACAAGTTGCCAGGGTGGTATTTTAAAACCTGATGACGGGTTTAGGCAAAAAAGAGTTTGGATATCCGTTGACTGGGACAAAACTCCATCAGGAAACCAGAATAAGGGTTTTATTAAGTTTAAATCTGGTAAAAATGAATATACCATATCAATATTGGCTGTTAAATTGAAAGGTTTACATGAAAATAATAAAGATATTTTTGTTGATGAAAACGGTTATATTTCAATTTTTGCTCAAAATGCCAATCGCATTATAGAATCGGAATTAAATGAATGGAATGTAATTGATGGACTTGGGTATCAGGGTAGCTCAATTTGGGTTAACCCATTTACTTTTAAAGGCAATAATAATTCCAACATAAAAAAATCATCCATACTTGAGTATGATTTTTATACCGAAAAAAGCGGCGAAATAACCATTAAGGTTTTTGTAATACCGGTACATCCGGTAAATTTAAATTACAGCGCCCGTTTTGGAATAGCTGTTAACGATGCTGTACCGCAAATAGTTGATTGCCGCACCTTTGGGAGGAGTGAAGGCTGGAAACAAAATGTTTTACGTAATAACAGCGAGTTGGTAACCACCCACAAACTGAATAAAAGTGGTAAACATGTACTGAAAATATTTGCCGTTGATCCGGCTGTAACTATCGACCGTATTGAAATTGATTGTGGGGGCCTTGTAAAAACCTACTCGGCGAAAAAGGAGACCAGGGCCCTTTAATTTACCGATAACCTTTTGTTATTTTGTAAATCGGCATATTTTGATGGTGAACACCCAAATTGGGCCTTAAAACATTTACTGAAATAAAACTGGTCCTCAATACCAACCTTCCATGAAACTTCGGCAACGGTGTGGTTACCCTGTAATAGTAACTCGGCCGCTTTTTTCATCCGTTTTATTTTTAGAAGCTCGTTGGGCGAATATCCTGTTAATCCTTTTATTTTTTTAAAGAAAATAGTCCTTCTTTGCCCCGAAAGCTCGGTAAACTCATCAATTGAAAAATTGGGGTTATCTATATTATCCTCAATAATATTGTTAATTCTTAGATAAAACTCTTTGTCTTTTCCAGTATTGCTCAGCAAGTTTTCCTTTGTATTAATATCTACCGAAAAACGCTTCTTTAGCATTTCACGTTGTTCAATTAATTTATAAACCCTTGATATTAAATATTTTAAACTGAAAGGTTTCATTATATACGCATCTGCACCCAAATCGCTGCCCTTTAACTTTAAATCTTCTGAAACAAATGCGGTAAGTAAAATAATTGGTATATGGCTGGTTTGAAAATCGCTTTTTAGTGTTGATGTTACTTCAAAACCATCCATCTCAGGCATTTTTACATCGCTGATAATTAAATCGGGATTATTTGATAAAGCCATTTCAAGTCCAATTTTTCCATTTCCGGCAGTTTCGGTATTAAAATGTTTTCCCAGTTCTTCATTTAAATAATCCCTAATATCCTGGTTGTCATCAATAATAAGAATGTTCCAATCGTGGGGGGTATCTAAGCTATTCTTAATTGAATCAGGTTGATTTTCCCAAGGATTCTCAATATCGTCCTGAATTAAATGGTCTGTATGGCCCAATTGGTTTGAAACAAAATTTACATCTTTATAGGCATTGGCCAGTCCTGGTATTTCAACCCTGAATATTGAACCTCCACTCGGATTTTCTTCAAACCAAACGGTTCCCTTATGTGTTTCGGTAAATTCTTTAACCAACGACAATCCAACACCCGTTCCTTCTGATGAAAAGTTTGCCTGCATAAATCTGCTAAAGAGCAAATGTTGCTTTTCTTTAGGTACACCAATGCCATTATCAGTTACAGAAATAAGGCAATTGTGGTTTTCATTGTTTTTTTCAACTTTTAGTTCAATACTACCACCGGTTTGGGTAAATTTAAAAGCATTAGACAGAAGGTTGTAAACAATTTTTTCAAGTTTATTGTGGTCAATATATAGCTCCCATTTATCGGGGGTTATTTTGTAACTGTATTTAATGTTTTTTTGAATGGCAATTTCGCTGAATGAATTAAAAATTGCACCCATATATTCCGATAGTTCAGTTAATTCAAGGTTTAGGGTAAGAACATTATTTTGTATTTTTCTGAATTCAAGTAGTTGGTCTATTAACCTGGTCATTTGTTTTGTATTGCGATTAAGTACTTCAACCTGCTTACGTGAAGACTCAGGTATTTCATTATTATCCCAAAGACTTTCAACTGCACCTTTTATAAGGGTTAAGGGTGTACGGAACTCATGTGATATATTGGTAAAAAACCTTAATTTGTAATCAGTTAGTTGTTTTTCTACTCTAACGATATTATTTAAATTACTTATCTTAAATATTACCATAAAGGTTAAGCCCAATAGTAATAATACCACCACAATGTAAATACCTATGGCAAAATTTGATTTCCAGAATGGTGGTGTTACAATAACCTTAATTTCTGTTGCAGTGCTGTTCCATTTACCATCGGCATTTGAGCCTTTTACTTTAAAAGTATATGTTCCTGGCGGCAGGTTTTTGTATGTGGCTTCATTGTAATATCCAGGCAAACTCCAATATTTGTCGAAGGGTTCCATAATATAGGAATACTTATTCATTTTTGGGTCGGTAAGGTTCAAACTTGAAAAATGAATGGTAAAAGTATTCTGCTTATGGTTAAGTTTAATAAGGTTAACGAGGGTAATTGATTCTTTTAACGGGGAGTTAACATGTTTAGTTTCAATGCGTTGATCGTAAATGAACAGGTCGGTTAATATAACCGGTGGTACCTGGTTATCCTTAATGAACTTTTCAGGATCAAAAGCAATTAATCCATCTAAAGTTCCCCAAAGCATCTCACCGTTTTTTCTTAACGCACAGGCATTTTCATTATAATGGTTCCCAAAGGTACGCTCAGAAAAATAATATGTCATAAATGTTTTATCGGTATTGCCAAACCTGGTAATTCCATTTTCGGTGCTAATCCATAAAATTGAATCTTTACTCTCAAGTATTGCAGTAACAACATCTGACGGAAGGCCTTGCTGTGTTGTGTACTTAATGAACCTACCATTAATACCATTTTTACTTTCTTCAACAAAAAGGTTTAAACCGCCGCCGGCAGTCCCTATCCACAATTGGTTGTAATTATCCTCAAATATTGTTTTTATGTCGTTGCAATTCAACCCGTCAATATTTTTAGGGTCGTATATGTATATTATATATTTTTCGCTGTTGTTTATAAACTCGTCAGGTTTAAAGCATATAAGCCCTTCATAACTACCTGCCCAAATTCTGTTATACCTATCCTGATAGAGGTATCTTATATAACTTTTATTACCCTGGTCTTTAAGGAAATGTTTAAATGAGGTTTTTCCATGTGATTCGGTAACAAGATTAAGACCACCTCCAAATGTTCCAACCCATATCCTTTTATTGTTATCCTGTAAAATATTAAAAACCGAATTGTGGACCAAACTTTCAGGGTCATTTTCATCATTTACGAAATGGTTAATTTCATTAATTCCTGATAAATCAAAAATATAAATCCCGTTTCCTTTTGTGCCAATCCATATTCTGTTTTTATGGTCTTCCATTATGGTATACGGATTAAGATTTTTTCGCACGCACCTTGAATTTTTCAGATCCTTGTCATACAAATAAAGACTGCCGTTTTTTGTACCCACCCAAACATTTTGCTTCGAATCCTCAAAAATAACCTTTACATTATTGCTTGATCCAAGTATGTTTTCTGTTTCGGGCCTGATGTACCTTATTTTGTAATTTTGTTTTACAACCTTAACAATACCGGCATATTCACTTCCTATCCACAAATTACCTGATTGGTCTTCGGTTATGGATAAGAGGTAATCAGAAGCCGGACTATTGGTTTGGGTGTTGTATTTGAAATTTTCCAGGTTCCCTGTAACCGGGTCATATTTAAATAAACCGTTTCCGTAGGTTGTTATCCAATATGAACCTTCGGCGTCGATATATACAATATATCTTTCCAGGTCAATCACCGAAGCAATATGTTTAGGTATAAGGTGCAATTCCCTAAGTTTACCTGTTTGTTGGTTATAATGCCTTAATACTCCTGTGTGGTCATATATCCACACTCCCAACTCGTTGTCAGTTAATACCTGTGCCGACTTCCCAATTTTTGAATTATGAGGAAAGGGATTATTATTAAAAGTACCGGTTTTTATATCAAACGAATATAATCCATGCGATCGTGTTGTTAATAAAAGCTCTTTCCTGTTTAATTTTACGAGATCTAAAAACTGGCAACTATTATCGGTCCCAATTACCTGAAGAAAGGTTTTTTGTAAAAGATTATATCTGAAAATATTATTCTGGTCGGTGATAAAGTATATAATACCATCTATTTCTATACATTTTCTGAAAACCCTTGTTTTATGGTCCTTATAGAATGTTTCAACTTCATTATTTTGGGTCACTATATTTAATCCGTTTTGAGTTCCAATCCAAACATTTTTTTGGGAATCTTCAAAGACAAATTCAACTCCCGAATGAGAAATGTTATTTATTTCGGGCGTTGAAATGAATTCAATTTCAGGTAACCCAGTTTTATTATTTGTTATTTTGATACATCCCTTTCTACTGTCCCACAGCCAAATTGCACCATTGGTTGTTTCAATATAATTTGTAAAGGAAAGAGGAATTGATGTGTTTTTATAAAGCAGGTTAATAAAAGTTTCGGTTTTAGGATTATAACAGCTGTATGAATTATCGTATTTCCTAACCCATAAAAAACCGTTTTTATCCTCATGCAAATTTCTTATCCGATGGTCAGAAAGGGAATTTTCTCCAATTCTTGGTTTATATATTATAAACCTTGAACCGTCATATCTGTTCAAACCATCAAAGGTACCGGCCCAAACAAAACCCCTTCGGTCAACATGAATACACCTTACTGTATTTTGCGAAAGTCCGTCGCTGGTACTTATTTGTTTAAATAATAGCGACTCACCCGCGTCAACAATTGAGGCCTTAAGAATTGTTATTAAGCTTAAAACTATTTGAGGAATAATTCTTTTCATCGCAAGTCTTTAATGGTTTGCCCGGATAAATTGATTTGAAATTTATGTAAAAATGAGTCATTTTACAGGTATTTGTATTAAAATACATGCACCAATAAATATATTTGGTTTATTTTACTTCATTATTTTAAATTATTGGTTTTTGCTAATTGGCTAATTTAAGTTCATTAATTTCATAAAATTCAAATCCAGGTGAAAAATTTTATTTTGTTATCCCTGTTAACAGGTTTTATTTCATGCAGCAGTTTAAAACCGGGCAATGATGCACTGGTTTTTACCTATTTTATGGGCAATGGTAATGATGGTCTTCATTTGGCATATAGCGTTGACGGTTATAAATGGGATTCACTGTTTGAAGGTAAATCTGTTTTACAGCCCGTTATTGGTAAAGATAAGCTAATGCGTGACCCCAGTATTGCCATTGACAAAAATGGAACCTTTCATTTGGTATGGACCACCGGATGGTGGGACAGGGGTTTTGGTTATGCATCATCAAAAGACCTTAAAAATTGGTCGCAGCAAAAATATATTCCAGTTATGGAAGGTGATACCGCTACCCGCAACACCTGGGCCCCTGAAATTTATTATGACAAGGCTGATGAGCTTTTTTATATAATTTGGGCTTCAACAGTAACCGGGAAATACCCTGAAATTGAAACCACTTCAAATGAAAAAGGCCTAAACCATCGCCAGTATTATGTTACTACCCGCGACTTTATTACATTTACCCCTGCGGCAATTTTCTTTGATCCGGGTTTTAGTGTTATTGATGGTTCCATAATAAAAAAAGATTTTAAATATTGGTTTATTATAAAGAATGAGATGTCGGTACCTTCTGAAAAAAATCTTAGGGTAACTTTTTCCGACAATCTGAAAAATGGTTTCCCCATTTCTGTTTCTGAGAATATTTCAGGTAAACAATGGGCCGAAGGGCCGGCACCTTTAGTTATTGGCGATTACGTTTATGTATATTTTGATAAATATCGCGATCGGAAATATGGTGCAATACGTTCAAAGGATGGCGTAACGTGGGAAGATGTTTCAGATAAAGTAAGCTTTCCCCGTGGTACCCGCCATGGTACGGCAATCAGAGTACCCCGGCAGGTGTTAAACCAACTTTTGAAACCTGAAAAGCAAAGTAAATAGTTATTGAGTTTTTTAAATTCTGACATCCTGATAATTTTAAGTAAACCAGAGTTTTTAAATTCAAAACTTCTTTTTCAGATGGATTCAATTTATTGAAACTATAGTAACCGAAACCAGCTAAACTCTTTCAATGCTTGGCTATTTGGGTTAAATTAGTTTTAATTTCAAAGATGCTTTTGTTTTCTATTATTATTAAAGGTAATTAGTGGTAGCAGTTTACACTGCTATGGGTATTATATCCCTTCCACTCCTTTAATCCAAGATTAATATCGGGTTTTGAAGCCGAAAAAATCTTTTTATAAATAACAAGGGCAGCGCCAAGGGCGCTGGAGTTGTCAACCTGCGATGTAAATATTTTCTTTTCAGGAAAGAAATGCGCCAGTAACCGAACAAAGATTTCATTACGTGCAAACCCTCCGGAAATGAATATATTGTTAACACCGTTATTATTATCGAAAACCAAATTAATTGAATTAATACACTCCAGAGTTAAATCAAACAACAACCTTGTATATGCCTTTTCAAATGTTGAAAACTGATTTAAATCCACTGAAGAATCCAGGTAATTTTCAGAAAGTTTGTTTCTAAAAAACACCCTATTATTACCTTTTTCCAAAAATTCCTTTATTACCTGTTCATCGGGTTTAACATTTTTGTAGTCAATTGGGCCCACATTAAAATGGTTATTTAATCTTTGTACATTAATGTCATGGATGTGCCCCATAAAAAAACGTGATGATTTAACCGGCTTTTGATTAACACTTAAATAACAAAGGCAATCGTTATTTAATTCATCAGTGGTGAGTTGGGAGTAATTAAATGGGTTCATATTTATGCACCAGGTACCGGTTGATACCAGCAGAAACTTGTCATCGCTCCCCTGGAAATATGGAACCAATGATGCCGAACTGTCGTGAATACCAATACCAACTTCAATTGGCTTTCCGTCAATTTTTGAATTAAATGTATTGTAGTTGCTTATTGGGTCAGGCAGACTGTACCCCGAGTTTTTCACCCAAACATGATACTCCATTTTATCGAAATTCCACATAAAGGTATGACAGCCAATTGATGTAAATTCAGATACAGGCTGGCCGGTAAAAAGAAATGACAAATACTGCGGAAAATGCAAAACATGGTTAGTTTGACTGAAGATAGCGGGCCGCTCATTTTTAACCCATTCAAGTTGAATTCCCGAATTTAGCATTACACCAAGCGCCGGGCTTGCAGTTTGCCGGCAAAACTCAATCTCTCCCGAATTTTTCTCAAAAAGAATATTTGCATAATGTTCATTAATTGGTTTTAAATAATTGTACACAGGTGAAATACGTTTTCCGTTTTTATTTAAATAAACCAATGATGCGCCATAAGTTGTGAAATTTAAACCTGCCAACTCAAAATTCCTGTTTTGTGACAATTCAGTAATTGTGGTTTTAATCCATCTTTCAATATGGTCAATATCATCACATTCAAAACCATCTTCATCAACAACAGTGTTAAAAATCTCTTCGTGTTGATAAACAATTTTGAGGTCGGAATTAAAAAGTATAAGTTTTTTATTTGTTTTCCCAATATCAAAAATGGCAATTACTTTTTCCATGCAAAAATTTACTACTACTTGTTATTTTTATGATTACAGCTTTTAATTTATCTTTTTAAAAGTACTTCGTTTTCGTACTTCTGAATTTCCTCAATAAAGTCGCCGCCTGCGGGTACATTGTTTTCCAAACAATAATAATCCCAAACGGCACCAAATGAACGTGTTTTCATTAGTTCCATCACAGCCAGGCGTTCAAAATTCCTTCCCGACTCTTCAAGTTTCTTAATGTACGATGTTGGTTCAAGCATTGCAATTAAAAATGCCTGTTGTGTGGCGCGGGTTCCTACTACATATGCACCTACCCTGTTAAGCGATGCATCAAAGAAATCTAGTCCAATGTTTACTCTTTTAAGAAAATCTCCACGTACTATTTCTGATGCAATTAATTGAATCTCATCATTAAGAGTTACAACATGGTCAGAGTCCCACCTGATTGGGCGGGTAACATGCAAAAGTAATTCATCAACGAATTGCAGAATTGCCGAAATCTTGTCGCCAACCTGTTCTGTAAGGTGAAAATGACCATTATCGAGGCAAATCAGTTTATTGTTTTTAACCGCATACCCCAGATAAAAATCGTGCGACCCCACCGTCATTGCCTCTGCACCAATTCCAAAGAGTTTACTTTCAACGGCATCCTTCATATGGTTTTTCGGAAATTCAACAGAAAAGGCTTCATCGAGTGATTTTTTTAAAATTGCCCTGTGACTGTTCCGGTCAACCGGCACATCTTTTGACCCATCTGGAATCCATGTATTATGCACACTTGGGGTACCAAGTTGTTTTCCCATTTCGGCGGCAATTGCCCGGCATCTTTTAACATGTTCAACCCAGAATTTTCTGTTTTCTTCATTTTTGCTCGAAAGGGTAAAACCATCTTCGGCCCTGGGATGTGAAAAGCAGGTAGCATTAAAATCCAGTCCCATTTTGCGCTCTTTAGCCCAGTTTATCCAACCTTGAAAATGTTCAATGCCAATCTGGTCACGGTCAACCAATTTACCACCAAACTCACCGTAAATGGCATGCAAATTTAATCTCTGCCTGCCTGGTAACAGGGATAAAACCTTATCCAAATCCTGGCGCATTTGCGCAACAGTTTTTGCCTTACCGGGATAATTTCCGGTAACCTGAATGCCGCCCCCACCTAATTCTGCATCAGGCTTTTCAAACCCTCCCACATCGTCGGCTTGCCAGCAATGGAGGCTAATAACTACATCATCCATTTTTTTTACTACGGCATCGGTATCAATTCCTAATCCGGCATATTGCTCTTTTGCGAGCTGGTATGCTTTTATTATATTTTCCTTCTTCATTTTTTGAATAATATTTTAATTTTTTTATAAACTATCAGTGTGCTGAAGTTTCTGATAATGAGTTGCCTATAGCTACAATAAAAACTGATAAAATAATTATGGCAATTCCTGCAATAATGGTGGCCAGTGTCTTTTTCGAAACGCCGGTCCACTCATTGCGGTAAAATCCCCACATATTGGAAGTAAGAATTATGGTTGACATGTGTAATATCCAGGAGCTGGCCCCGTTACCCAGTTTACTTTCGCCCATACCGTAAAAGAAGAATTGAAGAAACCATGTTGTTCCTGCCAGTGCCGAAAATAAATAGTTTCGCACCAAAGGGGCCTTCAGATTAGCATAATCGCCAAACGATTTGTTTTTAAAATTTAAATACATGCACCAGATAAGGTTGGTTGTAAGTCCACCCCAAAGGATAACAACGAATATCACATTATTTTGAAACAGCTTACTTGAACCATCAAATAGCAGGTCATTATTAGCCGAAGCAGCAACATCAGCCATTGATTTCCCTGCTTCAATACCGAAATTGAAAAATGAGCTTAAAATGCCTGAAACAATTGCTACAAATAAGCCTTTTCCTAAGGCAAATTCTTTAACAGAAGCTGATTTTTGCTCGTGTGATAATTCTCCTTCTTTAAGCATTCCTGCCCGGCCTGAAATTGCAATACCCAGCAAACAAATAACCACGCCTGCCAAAACCAATAATCCTCCCGTGTTACCTAACATATCGTTAAATGATAGTTTACCCGGAGTAGGAAAGAAATTATAGTATATTGGCGGCACCAGGGCCCCAAATGCAGAACAAAACCCTAATACTACTGAATTTCCGAGTGACATGCCAAGGTAGCGTACTCCCAAACCATATGTTAAACCGCCAATTCCCCAAAGAAGGCCCATAATATAGGTTACTTTCAACACCTGGGGTGAAGCATTCATTATAATTGAAAAAAAGTCGGGTATAGTTAAAAAGGCGGCCAATGGTGGTACAATTAACCATGAAAAAAGACCACCTATGATCCACATGCTTTCCCACGACCATTTATTTACTTTATTAAATGGCATATAGAAACTGCCTGAAGCAAAACCACCTATTGAATGGTATAAAACCCCTAAAATTGCCTGCATAGTATATCCTGTTAGTTAAGATTTATAAAGTTTAGTTATCAAATGTAAAATGACTATAGGGTAATTACAATACATAAAATGACATTATGTTTATACATTTTGACATTACTCCAATGTTTAAATAATTATTGGTTGTATAAACTGTATTAGTAATACTATTATAGTTTTAAAACCCAATCATACCATAAAATTTCATTTTTCTTGAGAAAAAATTATATCTTCGGGAAAAGGATTTTAAATGACGGACTATTTTAAATATCTTACAACAAGTGAAGATGACAGGAAGTGGGGTTTGTTTTTAAATGTAGCCGGAACTTCCAGGGTATTGCCGGGTGTTAATTATCCTTCAAATGAACATCCTTCAGGTTATTATTTTACATGGGACAAAGGGAGGGTACTTCACGAATATCAGATTTTATACATTACTGAAGGAGAAGGGAAGCTGCAAACCAGGGATGGTATTTACAATCTTTTTCCTGGATCAGTTATGATTATCTCCCCGGGTAAATGGCACCGGTATAAGCCAAATATTAAAACAGGATGGGTGGAGAATTTTATCGGATTTGAAGGAAAATTTGCCAGGCAAATTTTATCTACAGATATATTGAAAGAGAATTTACCTGTTGTGGATTGTGGGCTTAAAGAAGAAATCCTGGATGCTTATTACAGGATTTTTGAAATAACAAAAAAGGAGAAGCCAGGATTCCAGCAAATTGCATCAGGCGAAGTGGTTAAACTTGTTGGAATTATTATTTCAAATATAAAAAACAGGCATTTTTCGGGTAAACCTATTGAGAGCATTATTGAGAAAACACGTCAGTATATACATGAAAATTATTTTGAAGAGTTTGACCTGAAGATACTTGCTGACAATAACAATATTGGATATAGCTATTTCAGGAAGATGTTTAAGAAATTTACCGGTTTATCTCCAGGTCAGTATCTTTTACAGATTCGGATTACAAAAGCCAGGGATTTATTGATAACAACAGAGAAAAGCGTAAAGGATATAGCCTTTGAAACCGGTTTTAATTCAATATATTACTTTAGCCGTTTGTTTAAAGAGAAGTATGGTAAAACACCAACCGAGTTAAGAATGAATTCGTTAAAACCCATGGATTTTGAATAAAGAGGCTGTCTTAAAAGTTTTTTAAAGACTATTAGAATTTAATATTTGAAAAACTTTTCGGATAGGAGTACGAATAAAAAGAGGGCGTCTCGGACTTTTGAGACACCCTCTTTATGTATAAGATGCCTACATAAGTTTATCACAGTTTTCAAGTAATATTTTTTCTGCACCAGTGTTCCATAAACCTTTATTATTGGCACATGATTGGGCAAGAAGTTTATAAACCGGGTTTGTTTTACCTTTTTCGGCAAATTCGGTTATTGGGGTTAATGGCATATTACAGTGGGTGTAAATAAGTTTTTTGCCACCAGGAATTTCAGGCAAATGCAAAGTTGCATCTGCAACTGCATTTAACCCTCCAATATGAGTAATTAACCCTGCAGGATCAAGGCCTTTGGCCATTATCTGCAATGCTTCTTTCATATCATCGGTATTGCCCCCTGATGTCCCTACAATATGGGTATATGCATAATGTACGTTGTAGAAATTCAAACTGGCCTTTAATTCCGGGTTTGAAGGCCCTGCAAAGAAATTAAGGCATCCATCAAATGCCAGGATTGAATCACCCTGTTCAATTACAGATGCTACGGGTGCAAAAACAAAAACGTCATCATATCCCTGTCCTCCAACTAAATTTTGCAGAGCTGCAACAGCGTCATTTACTAAACCGGTGTTAAGGTAAACCAGCTCAATGCCGTTTTCTTTTGCCATTTTAACGGTATAAATCTTAGCCGCCCTATCCAACCGTTCCTGATCAATATCAGTAACCACACATATTGATGGTTTAATTTCGGGGCGGTTTATAACATAATTGATTGCCGCCAGGCCCATAGGGCCAACACCGGCGAGGATGGCCATTTTTCCCCCGTTTACAATTTCCATTTTATGTACATATGAACCCGGTGTAGTATGGTAATTTGCATGCATTGCCCCTATCACACATGAAAGAGGTTCGGCCAGGGAGGCCGGATAATACCCGGGACCATCATAGGCCAACAGACAATCCTGAAGCAGCACATCCTTAGGAATAATTACATAGGTTGCATCACCTCCAACATATTTATAGGAGTAACCCGGCGCACTTAGTATGCCAACCGGACCATCTTCATAATATATTGCCGGTTGTATTGAATATTTTTGCCCTGCTTTGAATTTATGCCTCCAGTTTTTTCCCACTTCAACAATTTCACCGGCAAATTCATGACCAATAATTATTGGGTTCCCTGCAATATCATCCGGTATCCTTTTATGGTCAGTAGCCTGTGTTGCTGCTTTATAACTGGACATGCACAAACTGTCGCAAACTACTTTTGCCAATATTTCATCATCAGTTATTGAAGGTAATTCAAACTCTTCCAAACGAAGGTCTTTTTTACCATATAATCGAACTGCTTTTGTTTTCATATCTTAAAATAGAATTTTAGATTTTCAGGTATAATACTAATAGATTAGATTTTAAGGATTATCAGACTTAAAGATATAATTCATCTTTAATATCTTAAAGGTCTATTCTATTTGTATTGAGTCTAACTAACGCATTATCTTTTAATTAACTCAACATTATCTGACCACCGGTAACAGGTAATGCCTGACCGGTTTCATATTCCTGATCAATAAGGTACATAACCCCCTTAAGTACATCGTTGGTTGTGCAACCCCTCGGAATGGGTGTTTGATTAAGGTAATGCCGCCTAACATCTTCGATGTTCTTTGCTCCCGGAACTTTTCCTGTTTTCAGATATTGTACAAACAGTCCATTCACCGGATCGCTCCAAAGTGGGCCATCATAAAAATTACCAGGGCAAACACTGTTTACCTTTATACGGTTGGGGGCAAGCTCAAGAGCAAATGATTGTGTTAGTCCAATACCTCCAAATTTACCTCCCGAATAGGCAAAATTTTTCTTGCTCCCGCTTAATCCGCTTTTCGAGTTTATTTGAATTATATCGGCGTAATAATCATTTTTATGGCCTGTTTGAAGCTTCATAACTTCTGAAACCACCTTAGTACAATAGAAATAAGCGTTGTAATTTATTTTTGTAACAAGGTCAAAGTTTTCAACGCTCATTTCATCCAGGCCCCCGGCACGTAATATGCCTGCATTGCTTATAAAAACGTCAATTCCTCCAAAATTTATAATGGTTTGATTAACCATGTTTTCAATTTGCTCAATTTTTGAAACGTCAGTTTGTACAAATATGGCTTTATTGCTCCCTTTCATTTCATTAAAAGAGGCAATAGTCATAAGGGCAGCTTCAATATTCAGGTCGGCAACAACAATATTTGCCCCTTCAGCTTTTAACCCACGGGCAATTCCTTCTCCAAAACCTTGTGCAGCTCCGGTTACAACAATAGTTTTGTTTTCCATTCTTCCCCTGGTATTTCCGGCTGCAATACTTCTCCGGTAATTCTCAACTTCCCATGTATCAATAAAACTTATCTGTTCATCAGTCATGAAATGCCTTCCTCCAAAGGATTGGCTAAGCCATGAAATCTTCATCATATCCTCAAATACATCCAGTATAATGTCACATTGTATTGCATTATCACCAATAGCAACTAATCCAAGGTTTTTAATTAAAACCACTTTGGGCAAATAACCATTTCTTGCGGTAAATTCATGGTATTTAAGTTTAAATTGATTTATGGCATTATCAGGCGTTGAAATGTTATCAATATAAACATAGTCGCTTTTACAGTAAACAATTATATCAGGGGTAAATGGTCTGGCAATGTTGTTAAAATTATCAACCGATTTTGAAAAATAATCAATTAGCTTGTTATTCCTTACTTTTAAAGTTTTTAATTCATTTTCAGATACAATCATCCTAATGGCAGGTATAATTTGGGTTACAGAGGGAAGAACTGCCATTTCTTCAACAGGTAATGGTTTAATTAGTACATTCTCTATTTTATCAATAACCTCGTTATAAATGGATTTAATTTCGTTTACAGAATTTGCTGATACGAAAACACCATGATTTTGCAAAAGGATTATTTTAGGGTCGTACCCGTTATCCTTGCGGAATGATAATACCCTGTTTTCAACTTCTTTAAATAATATATATCCCGGATCGAAATAGGGGATATAAAGAGCGTGGTTGCCAAATAGGGGGCTTATAAACTTTTCAACATCATTTCCGCACATAACAGCATTAACATATGTTGGATGCAGATGAACAACAAAGCTATACTCAATTAAATTGTGCATAGAAGTCTCGACCGAGGGCCTTTTCCCAGGAGTAAGGTTGGCCAAGTTAAGATCATTTTTTACCTCCTGCTCACGAATAAACGGATCGTTATTGTATGATTTTTCTGAGATAGAAGCTAATTTTTTTCTGTCAAGCCGGGCAAATCCATCTTCGTTTATTGTAGCAAGGGAAAACCCGCTGGCTTTAACCCAAATGTTTTCACTGGTTTTATATGAGGTATTACCTCCACCTGCAATTACATATGCCTTTTGGCCTCCGAAAAATTGTGATATACTGATTAAATTCTTAATTCCTTCCATAGATCAAAATGGTAAATAGTATTTTAATATTATGCAATACCTTAAATAATGACTATTTCTTTCAAAAAATACCTGCCTTTTAAAAAGGTTGTGGTATTTCAGTAATTAAAGTTTTTGCCTGTAATTTATTTCAGGCTTCCATAATTAATGATTTTCCGATTTTTTCGAACATTTCGCGTTTTTCGGGGAAGGCAAAACCGTTTTTATCAATATATCCGGCACCATCAGTGGCAAAGAAGTATTGATGCGCTGCAATAACCGATGCTCCCTTAAAATTTATCTCGAGCAATTTTTCCGATAAGGGAACCCCATTTTTTGCAAATAGCTCAATTGGTTCCATGGCGGGTGTGTTGTGCTCACTTCCAAAAGTTACAATAAAGCCTTTATTATAGAAAAACTCTGAATAATCTTCAAGTACATCAATAGTGTTTCTGGTAGTTATAAACTCAATACTTGCAATGCCTCGTGTTTTTAAAATTTCAGCCACCTTTTCCTTGTTTTCTTCAAAGTTGGTAAAGTTACCATTTGCATCATCTGCCAAAAATGGATATGTTGGAATTCCTCCGGCTTTTACAATGATTTGGCAAACCTCCTCCATATCAGGAAACGCTTTAGGATCCTCAATAACAAATGCACTTCCACCGGCTTTGAGCAAATTTCCACGGATTTCATTTTCCACAGCCGCAAAATCATTAATATCTGATTTTAATGGATTTCCGCCGAAAAGCTTTTGATACAGCTCCAATTTTGATTTTGCATCGGCTCTGGTTTCGTCAACTTTTAGCCTTAAAGCCTTGGCAAGATGCCTTTCCCTAACGCTTCCAAGGGTGAGGTTATTCTTTATATCTTCGTATGATAAATTAAATCCTGCTTTACATAAATCCAAGACAGTATTCATCTTAACACACATTCGTGCAACATGGTTATTTGATTCAATACTAAGGTTATTAAGTTTGGTAAGATATGGTTCGTCAAGTTTAAAGGGAAATGATAATCCCTTGCCGCTAAGATAAGTACGCCCAGGATTATTGGGATCATTTACACGAATATTGTCAGCCTGGTCCTGGCGGTTAAGACTAATAAATTCAATATTGAACAATGGGAAAAGATTACGTTTATTGCATTCCTGTGCCCAAAGATTATACCCATTGGTATTAAAAAAGTCGTTAATACCAACTACTTTTACTCCTTCTGCAACAGCCATGTCCAATGCCTGGTTAATATCAGTAAAAGCACTAAATGAAAATGGTGTATGTAGGTGTGCATTTACTTTAATTTTATCTCCATTTTTATCATTTTCTGCTTTTTCAAGTAAGGTTTCCCTGTCAGAAAATCTAGAATAAAAATTCATTTTTATAAATTTAGCTTTGTTACATAATAAGATAAAAAACAATTGGCCTAAAAAGTGAACCAATTTATTGATTCACTTTTTACTTATACCTGTTTATTAATTTCAGGATGGTTAAACACCCAGTTTAGCCCTGCGAACCTGTTCTGCCCCTGTATAGTTTTCTCCACAAATATGTCCGTTTAATGGTATAATTTTTTCATGTATTGCGTCAATTATCCATCCGGGTTGAGGAAAAAAGTGCTCTTCAAGTTCATATGCAGGCGTAATCCAGTTACGTGAACCAACAACCACAGGTGGCGCATCAAGATAATCAAAGGCAAGTTCAGTAATGTTTTGTGCCATATCGTTAAGGAACGAACCTCGGCTGTTTGCATCACTTGATAAAACAATCCTGCCTGTTTTTTTTACTGATTCAATAACCATTTCATAGTTAAATGGCACAAGTGACCTGGCATCAATTACTTCGGCAGATAAACCATACTTTTCTTCAAGTATTTTAGCTGCATCAAGCGCCCTGTATAATGTGGCACCAATAGTTAAAATTGTAATATCCTTTCCATTCCGTTTAATATCGGGTTGGCCAAACGGTATTTCGTAATAGCCTACGGGAACTCCTCCTTCATTAAACATTTCACCTATGTCATATATGCGCTGGCTTTCAAAATAAATAACCGGATCGGTTCCCTGTAAGGCGGAGTTCATTAAACCTTTTGCATCGTATGGAGTGGCAGGGAAAACAACTTTTAAACCAGGTATATGGGCCACAAGTGAGGTCCAGTCCTGTGAGTGCTGTGCTCCATATTTTGAACCTACCGAAACCCTAAGTACAACCGGCATTTTCAGCACATTACCACTCATTGCCTGCCATTTGGGTAATTGATTGAAAACTTCATCGCCGCAACGGCCCAGAAAGTCGCAATACATTATTTCAGGAATAACCCTACCACCGCACATAGCGTATCCGATTGCTGTTCCAACTATTGCACCTTCGGCAATTGGTGAGTTAAATAGTCTGTGATAGGGCAATGCTTCGGTTAATCCACGGTAAACAGCAAAAGCTCCGCCCCAATCGCGATTTTCTTCACCATATGCTATTAATGACGGGTCTTTATAGTAACGGTCAATTATGGCTTCAAATATCCCGTCACGCAACTGGTATTGTTTCATTTTCGAAAATGGTTTCCCATCCTTGTCAAAAGCATAGCGCTCTTTACCTGTCAGTTGCTTTACTCTTGGATTCTCCTCCATTGAAAAGTTAACATCAGGTTTAGCAGTGAGCATTGCATCGCGGCTGTTATTTGAAAACATCATTTCACCCAGTTTTTCGGGTTGTTTTTTCAAATTCATAATTGGAGAGATGTCGTCGTTTATAGCCAGTTTTAACATATCCAGAATAATTGCTTTTATATCATCCCATATTGCATCCAACCCGGCCTGGGTGGCAATTCCGGCTTCAATAAGTTGTTTGCCGAAGTCAACGATACTGTCATGTTCCTGCCATGCTTCAATTTCCTCTTTTGAGCGGTATGAAGATGCATCAGAAGGGGAGTGTCCGGAATATCGGTAGGTTAATACCTCAAGTAATACCGGTCCCTTTTTATCATCAATAATTTTGCGTTTTCGTTTGTAAGCATCAATAACTGCCAACGGGTTATAACCGTCAACCCGTTCAGCGTGCATCTGGTCGGAATTAACACCGGCACCAATTCGTGCTGCCATTCCATAACCCATTGTTTCACCACAGGTTTGTCCTCCCATTCCGTATTGATTATTCATTACGTTAAAAATTATGGGCAATCCACCTTTCATTTCATCATCCCAAAGTTGTGTAAACTGGTCCATAGTTGCAAAGGAAATCCCTTCCCAAACTGGGCCGCAAGCCATTGATGCATCTCCAATGTTGGCAACAACTAACCCAGGCTTACGGTTAACTTTTTTAAATAAGGCTGCCCCTACTGCTATATCACCACTACCCCCTACAATTGCATTATTTGGATAAACTCCAAAGGGAGTAAAAAAAGCATGCATACTTCCACCTAATCCTTTATTAAAACCTGTTTCACGCGCAAAAATTTCGGCCAGGGTACCATAAACCAGAAACCTTCTACCCAGTTCCTTAACTGTTCCATTATAACCCTTTTTCACAACATTTAAAGTAGAGCCACCGAAGAACTCAGACATAATTGCTGAAAGGTCTTCGTCGCTTAATTTACTTATTGCACTTAGCCCTTTGGCCAATATTTCACCATGGCTTCGGTGCGACCCAAAAATAAAATCATCAACCGTAAGGTTAAAAGCCATACCAACGGCTGCTGCCTCCTGACCAATTGAAAGGTGGGCTGGACCGGGGTGATTATATGAAACTCCGTTATATTCGTTGGTGGTTTTAATAAGGTTAAGCATTGTTTCAAACTCCCTAATCAGGACCATATCATGATATATTCTGATTAATTCCCCGGTGGTGAAGTTATTTACTTCGTCCTTTACCCTTTTATTGTAAACATTTACCGGTATAGGTTTGAGTTTTAGCTCATTTGATTTACGGGCTACTTTTGGGTCTAAAAACTGAATTTTAGGCATCTTAACTCTATTTTAAAATTATTTGTAAAAAGTCCTGTTATTTACTAATTATTAATATTGTCCTATTCAATGTTGAAAAGAGAAAATTGTTTCTTTAAGTATCTCAGAAACAGTGGGGTGTGGAAATACTACTTCTTCCAGCTCTTTTAAGGTCATTTCAGATTCAATTGCCATGCAAGCGCCAAAAATCATTTCACTTGATGGGTTTCCAATCATATGAACTCCAAGTACTTCACCGTATTTTTTACCAACTAATACCTTACATAATCCATTTCCTCCTTCGTTTTCGGCAATATACCTTCCGGCATAGGCCATTGGCAAGGAGGCAATTTTGTATTCAATGTTTTTTGATTTGGCTGAATACTCGGTCAATCCAACTGATGCAATTTCAGGATTTGTATATACTACCCCGGGAATTGCGTTATACCTCATAATATCGTTTCTTCCGGTAATATTATTTACTACAACTTCACCTTCGCGACTAGCAGTATGTGCAAGCAATGAAAAACCTGTAACATCGCCAGCGGCATAAACATTTGGTACATTTGTCCGCATTTTTTCATCAACTTTTATTCCGCCACGATACAATTCTACACCAATATTTTCAAGTCCAAATCCTTCAGTAACAGGGCGACGGCCTACACTCATTAGAATTTTCTCTCCGGAAATGTTTTGGTGCTTACCATCCTTTTCATATATAACATTATTGCCCTTAATTTCAATCACTTTTGATGCAAGGTTAAAAACCACACCCTTACGTGAATAAATATCGCGCAACATGCCGCTAATTTCACGGTCTATTCCTGTGAGTATTTCATCAAGCATTTCAATTACCGTAACCTGTGTTCCAAGGGTGTTAAAGAAACTGGCAAACTCCATTCCTATTACTCCACCGCCTATTATTACCAATGATCCCGGTAGTTTTTCAAGTTTAAGGATTTCCCTGTTTGTAAGCAGATATTCACTTACATCCTTAACTCCTTTTATTGGTGGTATTAATGCCTCTGAACCGGTACAGATAAGTAAATTTTTGGCGTAATATAATTTCTCCCCTGATGCTACTTCAATCCCTTTGTCACTTCTTCCATTAATAAGGGCTGCGGCTTTAACAATTTCCACTTTAGTGGATTTCATTTTCATCCCAACTCCGCCTACAAGCTTTTTAACAACTTTATTTTTTCGTGCCATAATACTACCAAAGTTAAACCTGACATTTTCGGCAGTTATACCATACTTTTCACCATGCTTGGCATTATCGTACAATTTTGCGCTATACAGAAGAGTTTTAGTAGGGATACATCCTTCGTTAAGACAAACCCCACCCAATTCTTTTTTCTCGAATAATATTACTTTTAAGCCTTTTGCTCCCGCCCTTTCAGCTGCTACATATCCGGCCGGTCCGCCACCTATAATTGCTATATCGTACATTTTAATAATATTTAGGTTTTGTATTTTGAAATTTTACTGTTACCATAAATTTTTATCAATCCTACAATACAAAATCAAGATTTTCAATTTCAACAGCTATTTGTTTTAAGAACCTTGTAGCTTCACCGCCATCCAGGGCTCTGTGGTCGTATGTAAGGCTAAGCCCCATGAATGGAACAAAACCATATACCCCATCCCCTAAATCCTTAGGTCTTGGTACTATTGCATTTACCCCCAATATTGCAGATTGAGGAAGGTTAATTACCGGGGTAAACATTTCCACTCCATAATTACCGAGGTTTGATATTGTAAATGAGGCAGCTTCGGATGCCAGTAATTCAGGATTAACATTGCCCTTTCGGCAGCTGGCAGCAACTCCCTTTAGTTGATTTGATAATCCCTGAACAGATAGGTCATCGGCATTAATAATTACAGGAACCATTAATCCACGGTCGGTATCTACAGCAATTCCAAGGTTAACTTTATTAAATATTTTCATGGAGTCGCCCATAAAATGGGAATTAACATTTGGGAATTTTTTAAGTGCCTTAATAACAGCAAAACACACCATGTCATTTAGGGTGATGTTTGTTTGGTAACCTTTATCAACGGCAATTTTAACTTTTTTACGTAACTCCAGCAATTTTCTTGCATCAGCACCCAAATGATGTGTCAGCTGGGCCGAATTTTGCAAAGATGCATGCATGGCTTTGGCAATAAGCTTACGTATATTGCTAAGTTGAACCAGTGTGTAATCCGCAGGGGAGGAAGTACCGGTAATCAACAAATCCTTTGATGTAACAGATCCGGCTAAACCCGTACCCGAAGCAGGTAAGGATAGATCCTCCTCAGATGCTACCTGTTTGGCAAACTTGGTTGATTTTGCCATGCTGCCTGTTAATGCTATAATGTCCTTCTCAATTATCCGGCCATTTGGCCCTGTCCCTTTTATATTGCTAATATTAATACCATCTTTGTCAGCCCTTACTTTAGCCCGGGGAGAAATTCCGGATTTTCCCCTATTTTCAATTGCATCCGGTTTCAATTCTTCCTTAATTACCGGTACGGCTTTTTCTTCTTTAATCGCAACTGATAATGCAGTTGCTTTTGTTTCGATTGAATCTTTGGGCAGAAAATGATCTGTATTTTCTCCGGGATTTCCTATTACCAAAACATTTTCCAAAACAGTGACTTCATCACCTTCGTTGAAAAAAAGTTCCAGTACAATACCATCAGCAGGAGAGGTTTCCTCAAAGGAAGCCTTGTCCGTTTCATAGGCAAATAATACATCTCCCTGGGATACTTTATCACCCTTCTTTTTATTTATCTCAGTAATAATGCAACTTTCGACTGATTGACCCTGCCTGGGCATAATAATAACTGTAGCCATGGTTTAATAATAATTTAATAATACAAACGTAATTATTCTAACTTGTATTTACAAGTGTTTTTATAAGTGTTTTTTGCCTGCAGATGTAAATATTTGCTAATAAACAGATATTTAAATATATATAATGTTTTGGAAATTATTTTCAGATTTTTGTTAAAGGTTTTAATGTCTTTACATGTTAATAGTAAAACTTTTTGTATTTTTGATAAAACGAATTATTTTTCTTTGTAAGGGTTTAATAAAAAAATATGGAGAAAATAAGTGAACTCCCTCCGCATAAGCAGGTATATGAGATTTTAAGAAGACTTATAACAGATGGAATTTATCAGGAGGGATGCATGTTACCATCTGAGAATGATTTATGTGTAACACATAATGTTACAAGGCCCACCATCCGAAAGGCATTGGACCGCTTATTAAATGAGGGGTATATTTCAAAGCAGCAGGGAAAGGGGAGTATTGTCAAAGGTTTACCCAAAGGAGTTGGAATACTATCTTTAACAGGTACAACGTCAGCAATTGGTCAGGAAAACCTTAAAACAAAGATTATTGTTGGGCCTGAAATCAGAAAATGGGATGAGGCATTTACGTTTACACTTACTGATACAGAAAAGGAGGTTGGTTGCATTTATTTTGAACGTTTAAGACTAATAAATGGTAAACCGGTTTTTTATGATGTAACAATGATTCCGAATATTAACTTGCCCAGGTTTACCAACAGAACTTTTGAGGATAAATCCCTTTTTGATATTTTAAGACGTAACTACCAGCTTGATGTAAAGGGCGGGGAGCAAAAAATATTGGCAATTGCTGCCGACCGGCGTTTACAAAAACATTTTGGTGTAAATGAAGGACACCCGGTGGTTCAACTCAACAGAAAAATTGAAACCAACCGGATGGGTTTTTTTATTTATAGCCAGGTATTTTGCAATACCGCAGATTACGCATTATATGGCACTTTTTAAAAAAGAGATAAAAAGGGGTTAAAACCCGTTTATAGTTTCTCTGATCTTACTTAGTCTAAACAATAATCCTTCAAGTAAATCAAGTCGTAACATGTTGGCGCCATCAGATTTGGCATTTGCCGGATCAGGATGGGTTTCAAGGAAAAAACCGTCAATCCCAACGGCAACCCCTGCACGGGCAACTGTTTCAATTAACTGAGGTTTTCCGCCAGTTACACCCGACGATTGGTTAGGTTGTTGCAGCGAATGTGTTACATCAAGTATAACCGGAACCCCCATCTTTTGCATGGCAGGTATTCCCCTGTAATCAACAATTAAATCATGGTAACCAAATGTTGTGCCCCGGTCGGTAATCATTACTTTGCTGTTCCCGCAATCACGTACTTTGTTTATTGCAAATTCCATTGCTTCGGGGGCTAAAAACTGGCCCTTCTTAATATTTACCACTTTACCGGTTTCCGCTGCTGCAATAACTATATCTGTTTGTCGGCAAAGAAATGCCGGAATTTGCAGTATATCAACATATTCGGCTGCCATTTGGGCTTCGTTTGCCGCATGGATATCAGTAACTGTTGGAATGTTAAAGGTTTGATTTATTTTGTGCAAAATTTTTAATGCTTTTTCATCACCAATTCCGGAGAATGAATCAATACGGGATCGGTTTGCCTTACGGTACGAACCTTTAAAAATATAAGGAATATTGAGTTTATCTGTAATTTTTAAAACTGCTTCGGCAATTCTCAAGGCCATTTCCTCATTTTCAATAACACATGGCCCTGCAAGTAAAAAAAACTGGCCGCTGTCGCTGTTTTTAATTTTTGGTATTTGATTAATATTCATTCTAATAATTATTTGTCAAAATTACACAAGTCCCTATTTATATTTTGATTTCCACAATTGCTGTAATCTTTCCCTGGTTTTAATTTCCTGCGCATTATCCTGGGGTTTATATATTTGTGTTTTACTTATTTTCCCGGGCAAATATTCCTGTTCTATAAAGTTATCTTCATAACTATGGGCATATTTATAATCTTTACCATATGAAAGGTCTTTCATTAATTTTGTTGGAGCATTTCTCAAATGTAACGGAACGGGTAAATTTCCGGTTTCTTTAACCAAAGATTGAGCATCTTTAATAGCCATGTATGCTGAATTGCTTTTGGGGCTTGTAGCAAGGTATATGGTTGCTTCACTCAAAATTATGCGTGATTCGGGCCATCCGACCATATGAATAGCTTCAAAGCAACTGGTGGCAAGCAATAGCGCGTTTGGATTTGCCAGTCCGATATCTTCTGCAGCTGAAATTATTAACCTTCGTGCTATAAATTTGGGATCTTCGCCCCCTTCTACCATTCTGGCCAACCAGTAAACTGCGCCATCAGGGTCGCTGCCACGAATTGATTTAATAAAGGCAGAGATAATGTCATAGTGCAATTCACCATTTTTGTCGTACTGAGCAGGATTTTGCTGAAGGTGTGAAGTTACATTTTCATTGGTAACAACTATTGTTTCATCCTCACCGAATGCATTAGCAACCAGCTCAATAATATTCATGAATTTGCGGGCATCCCCACCTGAAAACCTTAGAAGTGCTTCATCTTCCTGTAAATTAAATGACCTTTTCTTTAAAACAATGTCCTGGTCAATTACCTTTTGCCATAATTCCATAAAGTCGGCCCTTTCAAGTAGGTTCAGGACATAAACCTGACATCGTGAAAGTAGAGGGGATATTACCTCAAACGAAGGGTTCTCGGTTGTTGCTCCGATTAAAATAACAATACCTTCTTCAACCGCACCCAATAGGCTGTCTTGTTGTGACTTACTAAACCGGTGAATCTCATCTATAAATAATATAGGAGGAGGGGTATTAAAAAATTTTGATTTCCTGGCTTTTTCTATTGCCTCCCTTACATCTTTAACTCCCGATGAAACTGCTGATAAAATATAAAAGGGTCTTTTAAGTTGATTGGCTATTATGCGGGCAAGTGTTGTTTTACCCACTCCGGGTGGCCCCCAAAGTATTATTGATGATAACCTGCCTGAATCAATCATTTTACGGATTACAGCACCTTCACCTACCAAATGTTGCTGACCTACGTATTGGTTAAGTGATTGTGGTCTCATTCTTTCGGCGAGAGGAGGATAGCCGTGTTCCATAGCTGAAAAATTCTATAACAATGCAAAGTTAATAATTGTAAGGAAATTTTTTGTACAAGCAAGTGATGTAATTACGTTATTTGATTTTGGCCAATGAACAACCCCTTAAGTTTTATTGTTTACAAAATAAAAGCCATGAGACGTTTTATTTTTCTTGTTACAATTTTATTAATATTTATATTTCAGGGAATGGCACAATCTGTTGAAAGGATTGAAAAAATAACTCTTGGGGGTGGTTGTTTTTGGTGTACTGCGGCAATTTTTGAATCTGTAAAAGGGGTTTCTTCAGTTGTTTCGGGTTATAGCGGGGGACAAACAGAGAATCCAACTTACCGCGAGGTAACATCGGGTATTACAGGCCACGCAGAGGTTGTACAGATGACCTTCGATACATCAGTGGTATCGGTAAAAGAACTTTTACAGATATTTTTTGCAACCCACGATCCAACTACATTAAACAGGCAGGGTGCCGATGTTGGTACTCAATACCGGTCAGTGGTTTTTTACAGTAATGAACAGCAAAGAGATGATGCGGATGTGATAATTAAATTATTAACATCAGAAAAAATTTTCAGGTTGCCTATTGTTACCCAAATTGAACCTTTAAAAAACTTTTTTGAGGCTGAAGATTACCACCAGGAATATTTCAAAAATAATGCCCAGCAACCTTATTGCAGGGTGGTAATAAATCCCAAATTTACAAAATTCAAAAAAGAGTTTAACAACTATTTAAAATAGGTTTGGTTATAAATTAAATATAACTTTTCGGGCCCGGCTTTTATAGCCGGGTGAGGCACTTTCCAAACCAATTTCAATGGCTCCTTTAAATTCCGGAATTAATTCAGGATATACTTTACATATATGTTGCATCAAAAGCATTGAGTTGGCTTTAACTGCAACCGGAATTTTTAAATCAGTAATCCATTTTAGACAAAGATCAACCAAAACACCATCTTCACAGGCAGTTGATGGGTAACTACCCAAAATATTTGTTAAATGGCGACGTACACCATTTGATGTTGTGACTTTTAAAATTTCAACAAGCTTTGGATGATAGGGCAAAAGAATAACGGGCTCCTTATCAGCGACTTTATTTAGCACCCATGAAGCCCGCCAGGCTACCTGGGGATTTGAATTGCAAATAAAATTTACCATTTCTGGAACCAGGTGGTGGTTATTACCCAATTTTGTGGCCAATGCTTCACTTTGCCTTCCCGATCTTAAATTTAAAAGTTCATTGATCATTTATTGTTATCCGGGGTTATTAAGTTGTATTGGTGAATTTATTTTACTTATTACTTCCCTCAACCATTGGAACAAAACGAACCGGTAATAAATTGCTTTCTGAGACTTTATTCCCTTTTTTGGTAATAAGTTTAAGATATTGAATAGCATTAACTTCACCAACCGGAATAATCATTACCCCACCATCTTTAAGCTGATCAATAAGGTTTTGAGGTATTTTTTCGGGAGCTGCGGTTACAATTACTGCATCAAAAGGGGCCTCATCAGGCCATCCTTTATAACCATCACCACAAAGCACTTTAACATTAATGTAATTAAGATCTTTCAATGTTTTTTCTGCCCGTAGGGCCAGTTCTTCCAATAATTCAATAGTATATACATTACAACCAATCTCTGCCAGTATAGCAGCCTGATATCCGGAACCTGTCCCAATTTCCAGAACTTTCATCCCTTTTACCGGATTAATTTGTTCAGTCATATATGCGACGATATATGGTTGCGAAATAGTTTGATTTAACCCAATTGGCAAAGGTCGGTCTTCATACGCCAAATAACGTACATTTTGGGGTACAAAAAGATGACGCGGTACCATTCCCATGGCTTCAAGAACAGTTTTTGAATTTATACCCCTGGGGCTTAACTGCGTTTTTACCATCAATCCCCTTTGCTTTTCCCAGTTTTGTGCCATTATTTCCAATTTATTCGGAAAAATAGCAAACAGCAAATAAAAAAACAAAGGCAATAATCGGGTTTTTACACCCGAAAAAATCCAGTATGCTTTAATAAAATATTTAATGAGGTAACTTTCCATTTTTATAACTGTTTTTTACGAAATGCTCCTTTACTTTAGCTATCATTTGCCTTTCAGTCATTTTATCAGCCGATTCAATAGTAACAGGTTTGTTAGAAAATGCCGGGTACTTTTTAAGTTCTTTCTCTAGTTGAATTTTTGTGTTAGATGGTCCAAACAAATATAATTCTTCGGCTTCATTGTCCAATGAATGAATAATTTTATTGAAGTAACTGTGCATCTGCTGTTTTCGTCTATTGGTTAACCGGCCGGATGTATCAGCTAATATTTTT
This sequence comes from Marinilabiliaceae bacterium, assembly GCA_037439945.1. Classification (GTDB taxonomy): domain Bacteria; phylum Bacteroidota; class Bacteroidia; order Bacteroidales; family Marinilabiliaceae; genus CALEUX01. The sequence continues at coordinate 19,006 of JBBIVA010000005.1, read as the reverse complement.
CCCAGTCCCGAAAAGGATTTTCCTTCACCCTTAAACCTGGGTCTTGTTTCAATTTCTGATTCCAACGTTAAAACCTGCTCATTTTGTCCTTCATTTAGACTAATTAATACGGCTTTGTCAGAACTTAGCCAAATTCCAATCTCTTTTTTCATACGAATATAATTTTAAAATAAGACCTGATAGCCAGTCCCGATACATTGGGGGAACCCTTGCCTGACAATCGGGACTCGTTTCATCTTTTTATAATTTTAAATTAAAATAGCATTTTTAATTAATGAGACGGTTACAGGGAATATTAATTTTTATTAAAACAAAACAGCCTGATTAATTAATGAAGCTTAATTTAATTCTGATAATTGAAAAGATTATTAGTTTGCCTGATAGAGGTTGTATGGTGGTATTTTTTATTATTTTTCATGTATTGTGACTATAAAAAGATATTTTTAATTTACAAAACCTATACATTACTGTCAAGTTTTGATATGTGGTTTTAACATTTATTTAAAAAGGTTTTTTTAGTTAAAACGTCCCCTTTATAAATAGTAAATTTACTAAAAGTGATAAAGTAACAACTTAATTTATTTTGAAAACAAACCAAATATGGTGTACTTCGCAGTTGGTAAATGAGCCGAATCCCTATTGTCAGGGACGCGGTTCTTCAGGCTTAAACCAAGTATTTTTTTCGGTGAAAACAAATAAAAAAAATGGCAAGGTATTTTATTGAACTGGCTTTTAAGGGAACAGCATATCACGGTTGGCAGATTCAGCCTAATGGAATTTCTGTTCAGGAGGTTTTGGAGAATGCCATGTCAACAATACTTGGACATAAAACAGATATAACCGGTGCAGGGCGTACCGATACAGGAGTACATGCAAGCTATATGGTAGCTCATTTTGATACACATATTGAAATTAACAATGAAAAAGGGCTGGCTATTCACCTTACACGTTTTTTACCTCGCGATATATTAGTATTTTCAATAACCAGGGTTAAGGATGACAGTCACAGCCGTTTTAGTGCAATTGCCCGGAAATATGAATATCATATTACTCTGGAAAAGAATCCTTTTTTAACAGAATTAACATATCGGGTTTTTTTTAAGCCTGATTTTGATGTTATGAACCTTGCTGCTTCATTATTGATTGGCAAACATGATTTTACAAGTTTCAGTAAGTTACATTCCAATTCCAAAACAAATATATGCTGTATCGAAAATGCTTTTTGGGAGGAAAGAGGAAACCGGTGGGTTTTTGTTATTGGAGCAGACAGATTTTTAAGAAATATGGTTAGGGCTATTGTTGGAACCCTTTTGGATGTAGGGCGCCGAAAAATTTCGCCGGAACGTTTTAACGAAATTATTGAGTTGCGCAACAGGTCATTTGCGGGTACATCAGCCCCGGCCCAGGGTCTTTACCTTGTTGATGTTAAATATCCTGATGAAATTTTTTTGCCAACCATCAGGAACAATTATCATTTTTTTTAGCCATTCCATATTTGCCAGGCTTCTTTGGCTTGAATATAAAGCATTTCAAGTCCGTTTTTGATTGTTGCACCATTTGCGGCTGCTTTTTTCATAAACAGAGTTTCCTCCGGATTATAAATTAAATCGTAAATCAGATGTTGATCACTTATTGCTTCGTATGGTATTTCGGGGCATTTGTCAATATTTGGATACATCCCCAATGGTGAGGTATTAATAATAAGTTTGTAATCCTGTATAATATCTAGGGTTAATTCGTTATATCCAACATGAGAATGGCCTTTGGGGTTTCTTGAAACAAGCCTGTATGGAATGCCCAGCTTTAACAAGCCATAGGCCACAGCTTTTGATGCTCCGCCGGTACCTAAAATAAGGGCTTTTGAATGTTGTTGTTTAATCAGAGGTTGTAATGAACCAACAAAACCTTTAACATCACTGTTAAATCCCTTTAAATAATATTTTGTGTTGTTCCAGTTTATTTTTACAACATTAACGGCCCCTATTTCAGAAGCATTATTTTCTATTTCATCCAAAAAGGGAATAATTTGCTGCTTATAGGGAATGGTAACATTTAGTCCTGATAAATATGGATGTTGCTGCAACAGGCCAGGTAATTCATCAATTGTTTCAATGGCAAAATTCAAATACCTGGCATCAATATGTTCATCTTTAAACTTTTGGGTAAAATATCCCCGGGAAAAAGAATGGGAGAGAGGATATCCAATAAGACCGTATGTTTTCATGATAATAAAATTGATTTTTGAAGGTATTATAGCTTGTTCCGAAACATCGGGGGAACTCGCCCTGAACATTCGGGGCTCGTTTCATTTTAACAAAATTATTTTTAAAAGGATTGATTGCCTGTAACGCAATTGAGGGGGAACACCCATGTTGCTGATTTTTTCATTATTGTGGTTCCCGAAAAAGTCGGGCAAGTTGTGTTTGCAGAAACGGGGAGTTTCATAAGTAAATAATTTTTAATTTGTATTTGTTAACCCTTTTGTTTTTGGGCAAATATCTCGGTTAAATAAATAACCACTATACCAATAATAAAAAACAGGACGGCAATATAAAAAGTTGAATCAATTTCTGGCATTAACCATTCATAACCAATTATTTTAGTTTTGGTGCCATAAATCCCGGTTATTTCATTTTTCCATGGCCATAAAATACCAAGCGAGCCTAATATAAAACCTGTAAGCAAGGCAATTGTTGAATGTGGAAATCTCTTGATTAGCCATGATAGAAAATGGGAAAAAGCAATCAGGCCAACTGCTGCCCCTAAGCCAACCGGCAACAATACATCTAATCTCATATGATTTACAGCCTGAATCATAACTAATTGGTAATTACCCATTAGGATTAAGACAAAAGAGCCGCTTAAACCCGGAAGAATCATACTGCATATTGCCACAATTCCGCAAATAAACAGGTACATGGTTGAATCATTTTCAGTTGCGGGTGTGGTTACCGAAACAAATATGGCAATTGCAGTACCTGCTACCAGCGAAGAAATTGATCCCCAATGCCATTTTTTAATTGTTTTCCCAACGTAATAAACCGATGCAAGTACAAGGCCAAAGAAGAAAGCCCATATATACAAAGGATGGTTCTTAAAAAGATAATCAAGCAATTGGGCTAAAGACATTATAGCAACCCCTATACCGGTAAAGAGTGAAATAAGAAAATAAAGGTCGGTATATTTGGCAAATTCCTTAAAATTACCCTTTAGTATCATTTTAAATGCCTTATAATCAAAAGATTTAATTGCATTAATGAGTCTCTCAAAAATACCTGTAATTAAAGCAATTGTACCCCCCGAAACACCTGGGATAACATTTGCCGAACCCATTGCCACACCTTTAATTATTAATGAGAGATGCTCCTTCAATAAAAGATTACTCATATTGTTTTTTTGATTTTGTTTTTGGAAAGTTTTTAATTATTGGCTATCTGACCTATCAGGATAAATTAAACAGCTTATTTTTTTGAAAATTATATCAGCTTATACTTTTGGGATCATTTATAAATGATTATTTTTTTTACATCGATTTGGTTATCTGAAGTGCAAGAACCTAACCCCGGTTAAATAAAACATTTTGTGTTTAAATGATTTGTGTTTTTAGATTTCAGGATTAATGGTTTGAATTCAAAAAAACAGGTTTTTTAATTTTACCAATAATTCATGCATTAATAAATTACAATCCCTTTATTCCTCATTATTTTTTGGTTCCCGGGGGAGTAACGCCATTAAAGTAGAGCTATGCAACCCAAGACGTTTGGCCTCAAGGGGGATAACATCATCGGATTTTATGTTGCATAAACTAACATTATTTCCGAAAAGATTTATTAATCTTAACTGGTGTTCTTTTTCAGGGGCATCCCAAATAAGCTGATCCATATTAAGGGTTTTTCTCATTTCAGTAATAAAGTGGCGGTTCCACACTCCATCAGTATTAAACACCTGGATATTTTCATTTTCTTTTAAAATGACTTTCCATGCTCCGGCGTTTATCTCCTCTTTTATTAATTCAAGCCATTTACTGTGTAATGCATCTTCAACAGGTTTTGTAGGAGTAGATTGGCTAATAACTGTATAATCAGATGACAGGGTCCTTATAAACTCAAGTTTTTCATCCCTTTTCATGGGAATAGTGCCATCAGAAATCTCGATAAACTCAATACCATACTTATCAAGATATCTGCGATAGTCATCAAATAATCCTCTTATCACAAAGGCCTCGAAAAGGGTACCTCCAAAATATGGTGAAATTCCGGACTCTTTGTATATATTTAATTTGGATTCAAGGCTGGGTATCAATAAACTTGTACCAAAAGCCATTTTTACCAGGTCGGTATATGGTGCGTTACCTTCGGCAAAATTTTCGGTTTCCCTAACGCATAACCCGCGGTCGGTCATTATTGTCAGTCCTGTTTCCCGGGGTTTCTCCGGTCGAAAGGGAAGAAGTGGCAGGTTAAAGTTCATAATTTAAGTTTCTGTAAATTATTTGGTTTAAGGTATCATTCTCTTTAATTATCATTTCCAGTTCAGGATATAGCTCAATAAAAACTTCATACTCATCGGAACCATTCTTAACGGCCTTTTCAAGATGAATTGCTGCCTGCTCAAAATCGTTTTTTTCAATTAAAAATATCCAGGTGCCAATGTAAGCCACTGCTGTACTTTCAGGATATTTTTTAAACCATTTTTTCCATAATGAATAGGTGCTGTACCTGGTAGCATGCTCAAGTGTTATCTGGAATAATTCGATGGCATGGCGTAAATTATCGGGATCAAGTTTAAAGGCCAGTTCAAATGATTTTTTGGCATCTTTAATATTGTCAACAAGTAAATATGCCCTGCCTCTGAGGTAGAAAATTTCGGGATATTCAAAAGATAACTCAAGTGCATCATTGCTTGCCTTAATTGCATCAATGGCCATTTCATTGTTTATCAGTACAGAAATAAATCCTAACCAGGCAGGAAAATAGTTCTTATCGGTATCAATAGCAAGATTATAAAAGCGTAATGAATATTCAACCCTGTGCATCTGGTCAAGGCAATCGGCAATGTAATGATAAGCCAGAAGCGGGTCGTATCCGTATGAGATGTAATCGTAGTAACAATCAAGTGCTTTTTCAAAACTATTAAGATAAACAAGGGCATTTCCTTTATTAAAAAGCGCATCAGCGTGTGAAGGGTTTAGAGCAAGTGCATAATCATAACAATTGATGGCCAGTTCAAGTTCTTTGTTTTTTATATTTAAAATTCCCAGGTTATACCATGCATTTTCTGAAAAGGGGTTAACATCAAGTAACCTGTTGTAGGTTTCTATCCCCTTTTCAATATTTCCGTTTTTATCATATGCAAAAGCCAGTTCAAATAAAAGATTTTCATTTAAGCTAAATTCTATGCACCCGGGTTCAAGATAAGTTATTGTTGCTTGGAAAAAATCGGCTTGGTTTAAATAAATGGCAATATCAAGTAAAAACTCTTCGCGTTCGTCGAAGGCAGTTTCAAGAGTTTTATTAAAACACTTAATTCCGTTATCAAAAAAGCCGTTTTTTAGGTAAACCCATCCCAGGTTAAGGAAAAACTCAGGATTTGATTGTTCCAGGTTAATAATGGTTTCCATTAAGGCAATTGCCTGCTCATCTTCGCCTTTTTCAATTAAAATAATCGCCTGTTTGGCCAGGAGCTGGGTAGCGTTGGGGTGTTGTTTAAATCCAATTTGAAGGGCACGCTCAGCTTTATCAAACTGGTTCTTATCTGCATAAAAATCAAAAATATTCTCAATGCTGTGAATGTCAAAATAGAACTCCTTTTCGCCGCTTTCCATCTGCTCGAACCGTTCTACATCTTCATTCACTTCGTTATGATTGGTTTGCCAGGATTCGTGCATCATGAATATAAAATTTCTTTGCAAATTTACTTATTTATGTTAAGCTTACAATCAAAATCAGGTCAAACAATATTAACCATTATTTTTAATCATGTGTATTTGCTTAATTTGCAGGTTGATGCTGAGGCCTTAATAAATCAAGAATAGTTTTAACAGGGTTAAAAGTTTCAATGGGGACTTCCACAAAAACTGTAATCCAGTTTGCCATGGCACCATTCCATAATCCCGGCAATTCAAGTGCTTTTATCGGTTTTCCGTTCACTGATTTTTCTGAAATAAACCCTGTTTCGGGATCACAATACTTAGTAAGGTCAAATTTTTTACCTTTATAATTTTTGGGGCAGCAAACTAAATCTACCGGGTTAAAATGTGTGGATGCCTTGAATTGTGCCTCCTGAAACTTATCTTTTAAATTTATTTGAGAGCTCTCGAGAATTTGCAGGCTTTCCTGTTTATTGCCGTCTAATACCCAAAACGGACCACCACCCGGCTCTCCTTCGTTTTTTACCATACCACAAACCCGAATAGGCCTGTTAAGGAATTTTCTTAAATAATCAGCTTTTTCACCCGGTGTTTTTTTATCGAAACCTACCGGAAGTTTTGTATTTAGTTCCTTATTTATAAATTTCTCTATTTCAGTTAATAACTCATTGTTTTCACCATTATCGAGTTTTTCAAGCAAACTGTGTATTTCATCGCGCAGTCCGATAAGTATTCCACCAATGGCATTTTTATATTTAACTGTTATTTCTAACAGGTGCTCCGGGACTACATTATCAATATTTTTTATAAATATAATATCGGCATCAATTTCATTTAAGTTTTCAATAAGCGCCCCGTGTCCTCCCGGACGGAAAACCAATTCTCCGTTTTCATCCCTAAAAGGGTTGTTTGACTGGTCAACAGCTATTGTATCGGTATGGGGCTTTTGAAAACTAAAACTCACATCAAGCCCTACTTCATTAAAATTTTCAATAACCGGACCCTCGCTGTATAATTTTTCTGTAAACAGGGTTTTGTGTTCCGGACTTACGGTGAAGTGAATTTTTACCATTGCATCGCTGTTTTTGGCATAATGCAAACCTTCAATTAAATGCTCTTCCATGGCTGTACGGGACTTGCCCGGATATTTATGGAAATGTACCAAACCTTTTGGTAAGGCACCATAATTCAATCCATCAGGTGATAATATTGCATTTATTATTTCAGGGGCCCTGGATTTACGAACATGTAAGTTATCAAGATTATATGAACTTATTACGTCCTTAACCATGGTATAAAATGCGAATCTGGGTAATAGTTGAATTACATTTACAATAAGACTATTATGGATTAGATTTTTAAAGGGTTCAGGATTTTCGTTGTAAACGAATAATTCCTTAAACATTCGGGTAGCAGCACCTGAGGCTGGTACAAACTTTGATACTTTTACACCGCTCTGTAAGCTTTTGGCATATGCTTTAGAATATTTCTGCAATTCAGCATCATTTATTCTTTTTATGCCGTCTTTAATAACTGCCGGACGTACCACTTTTACCGGGGCAAATCCATTTTTAAAACGGTCAATTTGAGATTCGGCCTCTTTTACTGATATATTTTTACTTTTAAATTGCCTTAAATCTTCTTTTGTAAACATATTTGATAGGTTTATGCAAAATGAAATAATTTTTATACTTAATCTAACGGGTATTAAACTTCAATATTTCAATTTTAATTATAAATATTAAATTGTTTTACACTTTGGTGTTTTCACTATTTTTTTACTTATTAAATATCAATGGCTGATTTCTGTTGGAGCCTGAATTAATGAAATTAATACCCTGCAATTGATAATATTACTTCAATATAATTAATAAGGTAATGGGAATTTGATTTGTTTGCTTTCACAATATTGAAACATAAACATATATGCTATGTTCACCTTCAAAATTATTTATATTTTTCAAAAACATAAATATTTAACCATTTTTTCGATTTATAATTTTTACTCTATAAGTCATAAATACTTTTATATTCACCTATAATTGTCATTTCTACTTTGACAAATTAATCTAACAAAATGAGTTTCCTCACTACGTTCGGAATGACAGTAATGAAAAGTTTGTAAAATGATGGTTAATCGCCCTGTTTAGCTCCACAAAATGTCATTCCGGGTGAAACGAGGAATCCATATTTTAAATTTGTCAAATTAGAATTATAAATTTTTATTATTACCGTTAAGTTAACAAAAATTAATTACGAAAGTATTTTTGCTGGGATGGCTTATGTTTATGGTTTCTGAGATATTATTTTATAAAATTAACCCAATACGGGCTAACCAAATTTTCAGGATCAAAAATTAAAATATTAATTACTGAATATAAACAACAGTATTTTATTAAATTAAAAATCTATTATTCGAATATTTGACCAATTTATTCTAATAATCTGTAAATTAATTTGTTATAAGTTTGGATTATTAAAATATTTATTAATTTCGTACAAGATTAAATTAAAATGTTCCAGGTATAATTATTTCTTTTTAAGCTGATTAATTAAGTTTTATAATTGAAAAAGGTTATCTGGTTTTTTAATTTAACAGTATGTTTTTGTAATTAAATATTAATTGTAAAAAGCATACAAAAATCATTCAATCAAAATTATAACTAAATTAATTAACGAATGAAAAAAATCTTTTTTACTTCACTATGCCTACTATCAACAGTAGCAATGATGGCCGAAGGTTATCAGGTTAATATGCAAAGTCAAAAGCAAACCGGTATGGGTCACACCGGAACGGGGCAAAAGCTTGGGGCAACGAGCATTCATTTTAACCCCGGAGCTATGGCGTTTATGCCGGGCAAATTTGATTTTTCGATGGGAACAAGTGGGGTATTGTCAGAAAATTCCTTTGTACATGGTGTGACCGGTGGTAAATCAGAAAGTGATAACCCAATGGGAACTCCACTTTATTTTTATGGGGCCGGCAAAATTTCTGAAAACCTGGTTGCCGGTATTGGTATAACAACACCTTACGGGAACTCTTTAAAATGGGGTGATAATTGGGATGGTAGATATCTGATTCAGGATATAAAGTTGCAAACCATTTTTGTTTCACCTACATTATCATATAAATTAAATGAAAAATTGAGCGTTGGGGCTGGTATGGTTATGGCTTTTGGTGGTGTGGACCTAAATCGTGCCCTTAATTTAAGACCCTTAAATGCAGCCTTCCCTGATGGAAAGGTAAATTTAAAAGGTAATACTACAGCCTATGGCTATACAGCAGGTATTTTCTACCAAATCAGTGACAAACTTTCATCCGGATTAAGTTATAGGTCCAAAGTGTTGCTTAAAATAGATGATGGCGATGCTGATTTTACTGTAAACCCTGCTGTTGCTACATTATTTCCTGATGGAAAATTTGCGTCAGAACTGCCAATGCCTTCAAACCTTACTTTAGGTTTAGGCTGGCAGGCAAATGAAAAATGGTTTTTTGCATTTGATTTGCAAATGGTAGGTTGGTCGGCATATGAATCCCTTGATTTTGATTTTGCGTCAAATACTGCTGCAGTGCAGGATTCCAAAACTCCAAAGAAATTTGAAAATACAATGATTTACCGTTTGGGTGCCAGTTACACCCCAACATCTTCAATTGTTTTAAGGGCAGGGGTATATTATGATGAAACCCCTGTACAGGATTATTATCTTACACCTGAAACCCCGGGAACCAACAAAGTTGGCTCATCTTTCGGATTATCATGGCTGTTAAATGATAAGTTAAGTATTGACGCTTCATTACTCAGGATTATTGGCCAGGAGAGGAAAATTGATACCCACCTGTATAATTTCATTGGGACTTACAACACCAGTGCCTGGTTACCGGGTATAGGAATTAGTTATACTTTCTGATGATTATTGTGTTCTGTTTTTAATTTAAACCTTAAAAACCCTGATAGTTTTAGCTATCAGGGTTTTTTAATTAACTCAGGGTCGTAGGTAAACCCTATTTGTTACAACCTGGCAAAGAAAATTACTTCAGTCAGTATCTTGAATAAAATTGTATTATACTGACAAATCCTGCCTATTTGTTCTTTACCGGGGGAGCCGGAATAACAGGAAGTTCTTTCCTTGTTTTAAGTTGTTCAAGTATTACTTCAATTGCTTTGTTTAACTGGGCATCTTCGCCTGTAAATTCTTTAAATGGGTCGTTTTCCACTTCAATATCAGGCATAACACCCTCACCTTCAATCATCCATTTTCCATCCATTGAAAGTGATGTAAATTGCGGAATTCTAAGGTCAGTTCCATCAATAAAGGGCAATGACCCTGATATGCCAACAATACCACCCCAGGTGCGGGTACCAATAAGGGTTCCTAAACCAAGTTGCCTAAAACCATATGGAAACAAATCACCATCAGAAGCCGAATATTTATCGACAAGCGTAACCATTGGCCCAACAAGCGTTTGGGCAGGTATTGGTGACACTGCTGGTGAGTTCCGGCGCATATTTACACGGTAGGGAACCCTGCTTAACCGTTCCAGGATCATTGGTGACACATTTCCGCCACCATTTCCCCTGTTGTCAATTATAAGGGCTTTTTTATTAAGTTGCGGATAAAAATATTTCACAAATTCGTTTAATCCATTTACACCCATATCAGGAATATGGATATAACCAACCTGGCCATTTGTGGCTTCATCTACCTTACGGATGTTATTATTTACCCACTGGTAATAATAGAGAGAGCTTTCATCGGCAATTGGATTAACAAGTATTGTTCTGGATCCCTGCAATACTGGTTGAGAGTTAACTGTAAGTTCAACGGTTTTGCCGGCACTACCCACCAATAATTCAAACAGGTTGGAAACACTTTTTGCAGGTAACTGGTTTACTGCCAAAATATAGTCACCGTTTTTTACATTTAATCCTGGCGCCATTAATGGGGAATGCAAATCCTGTGACCATGATGCACCTTCCAATATTTTTTCGATACGGAAATAACCTGACGAATGATTAACAATTTTAGCTCCAAGCAAACCTGTTGTAATACGTTCAGCCTTCGGTTGGTCGCCAGTGTTTACATAGGCATGGCCTGCATTTAATTCCCCAATCATTTCGCCAATAACATAAGTTAAATCGGTACGGTGATTAACATGTGATACCAGGGGTTTGTACTTTTCATAAATTTCAACCCAGTTTACGCCATGCATATTATCAACATAAAAGAAATCACGCATTTGCCGCCATGCTTCATCGAAAATCTGTTGCCATTCTTCCCTGTAATTCACCTTAGCGGTCAATCCGGAAATATTAACAGGTTTTTCAATTTTTACAGGGGCCGATGGTAAATCAATCACAGTCCAGTTTCTGTTTGTTCCTACCAGCATTTTTTTATTGTTCGCCGAAAGGGTATAGTTATAATTACCAAGGTTTTCTTCTTTCTGTTTTTCAAGGTCATAAACCATTAAACTGCTGCCATCGCGGTTTCCTTGTCCGGCCTTATTATAATATACTTTGTTTCCAATGCAGTTTACATTAAAATACCTGCCTGCATCACCCGGAAATTCTATAATGCGATTACCGATACCTTCAAAATCAATAATTGTTGGATTTTCTGTCTCAACTGGTTTCTCTTTTTCCCTTTCTTTTTCGTCAGGTTTACCTTTTTTATCCGATTTTTCTTCTTTAGGTTTTTCAACCGGTTTAATTTCAGTATTTTGGGGAGCGAATGGAGAAGGTGTTGTTTTCCCAAGAAGTACCATATATATTTTGGACATGTTTAAATATGCATGGTTCCATTCGGTATTACTGTAAACCGGGTTAAAAGTACGCTCCGAGACAAAAAACAGGTATTTTCCATCATTTGAAAAAACCGGTCCACGTGAATCATGCCATTGGTCGGGAATAATGGCAGTCTGTCCTGTGTTGGTATCCATTACCTTAATTTGTCCAAAACGGTTTTCACCAGCTTCACTGTATGTTAGCCATTTACTGTCGGGGCTCCATTTAAAATCGCCAAAACGACTATATTTACTTGAAGCCATTTTTCGCGTTTTACCCGACTCAAAGTCTGTTATGTATAATGAATAACCCTGGTCATTCCATGCAATTAATTTGCTATTGGGACTCCAGGAGATGTTAAACTTATATGTATTACCTCCCGTTGTTAATTGTCTTGGCTGGCCTGAACCGTTAGCATTTGAAACCCATATTTCGTATTCGCCGCTTTTATCTGACAGCCATGCGATATGTTTACCGTTGGGCGACCATAATGCATCCCGTTCATGTGTTCCTGAAGTACGGCTTAGGTTATATGTGATTCCTTTATCGGAAGGTACCGAGAATACTTCACCACGTGCTGAGAAAAGAATACGTTCACCGTTGGGAGATAAATCGGCTGAGAATATCCGGTTTGATGCATCAACCTGTTCATTTCGGGCATAAACAAAATCATTCTGAATTTCAATAGTTATTTTTTCAACCTTACGTGTGGCTGCATCCATTTTATAAATATAACCGCCCTTCTCAAATACAATGTATTTGTCTGAATGTGAAGGAAATTTAATATCGAAATCGGTAAAATTTGTTACTTTTTCGGTTTTATCTGTTTTTGTGTTATAAACAAAAAGATTCATGGTCCGGTCCCTGTCGGATATAAAAAAAATCTCATCCCCAATCCACATAGGAATAATGTCCTGTGCATCGGAATTGGTAATCTTCCTTGTTTGTCTTGTTTCAAAATCGTGTACCCATATTTCATCAGCCATACCCCCACGATAGTATTTCCAGGTACGGAATTCCCTAAAAACCCTGTTGTAAGCCATTTTTTTTCCATCGGGCGAAAATGATAGGAAACCACCTTCAGGAACCTCAATTTGTTGAGGCAAACCTCCGTTTGGAGATACCTTGAAAATCTGACCCTTAAAGTCGTTAAATGTTTGTTTTCTTGTTCTGAAAACTATTTGCCCATCACGTGTCCAGTTTAATACAATATTATTGGGCCCCATACGGTCACCCAAATCATCACGGTTTAATGTTGCTGTATAGGTTAATCTTTTTGGCATCCCGCCATTTGATGGAATTAAAAATACCTCAGTGTTACCATCGTACTGACCGGTAAATGCAATGTGATTTCCATCGGGCGAGAATCGTGGAAAAATTTCAACCCCTTTATGGTCAGTTATTTTTCGTGCAATACCACCATTAAGTGCCACAACATAAAGGTCGCCGGCGTAGGTAAATACAATCTGATTATTGCTGATACAGGGGAAACGCATCAGTCGCGCTTCGTTTGCCGTTATAAAAAATAACGGCATCAGCACAAACAATGAAATAAGTTTTAGTTTTTTCATCCGTAAAAAAATTTAGTTAAAGGTTGGCTTCAATTTGTTGCGTAAATTTTACGACCCGTTTTATTCGTAAAAAATTTTTAGTTTATAGGCCAAATATCTTGATACGCTTTTTCGGGGGAACTTTTACCGAAAAAACGGGAATAATTTCATCCTGGATATTACTAAGGTGTTAGTTAGTGTTTTAATGATTTTATTGATCTTTAGAGACAAAAAACAATTGTTTTGGTTTAAAGAGTATTAAAAATAGTTCGAAAAAAATTTGTCTAAACAATAATGTATTGATTTTATGAACTTTAATTATCATGTGTGTTAAACGAGAGCTTTAAATTTTCTTAATCGTATTATGATTACCATCGATTCATGTTAAACCGGTCAATCTTACATCTAACAATTTGTAAATCATTAATCTAAAACTCTATAAATAAGTTAAAAATAATCAAACAGGTAATTATAGAAAGTTATTTTATATTTTCTGGGTTCATTTTTTTTGCTTCATTCCATATAACATCCATTTCAGCAAGGGTCATATCTTTAAGATTTATCCCCTTTTTAATTGTTTGTTGTTCAAGGTAATTAAACCGTGAGATAAACTTTTGGTTAGTGCGTTCCAAGGCATTTTCGGGGTCCACTCCGTAAAGACGGGCCGTGTTTATAAGTGAAAAAAACAGATCACCAAATTCATCTTCTATTCCATTGGTATTATTATTCTCAACCTCGGCTTTAAGCTCACGAAATTCTTCATGGAGTTTATCCCAAACCTGTGAACGCTCTTCCCAATCGAAACCAACTCCCCGGGCTTTATCCTGAATACGATTGGCTTTTATCATTGCGGGCAATGAATTGGGTACGCCCGCCAAAACTGAATTATTGCCATCCTTCTCTTTTAATTTTAGTTGTTCCCAATTTTGCTCTACTTCAATGGAGTTTTGCACTTTTACATTACCATAAATATGTGGATGCCTGTATGTTAATTTCTTAATTAGGTTATCCATAACAGTTTGGATATTAAAAGTTCCCTTTTCTTCCCCAATTTTTGAATAAAAAACAATATGCAGTAATAAATCACCAAGTTCTCCTTCAATTAAACTATCATCACTTTTAATAATAGCATCAGCAAGTTCAAAAGTTTCCTCAATTGTTAATGTACGTAATGATTCGTTGGTTTGCTTGCTGTCCCATGGGCATTTCTCCCTCAACTCATCAATTATTTCCAACAAACGCTGAAATGTATCTTTTTTTGATTGCATAATACTGTTATTTCAAAATTTATAAATGTCATTTGATTTTTTATTCAATATTTTCTGCATAATAAGTTACTATATTTGTATCAGATTATAAAAACCCTTGTTAACCCTTGTGTTTAAACTATTAAATTAAAGATGTTGCCCTACCAATTGCAAAAAAATATTGTTATTTTGTAAATATCAAAGTTAGCGAATACCCTTGTATAAATATGATAGAAAAGTTGATTTATCTTGAATCGGTTGATTTAGTAGAGTTTTTGGGAGTAAAAAATTCTAAACTCGATATTATCAAGGGCCAGTTTCCTAAAATTAAAATTGTATCAAGGGGCAACTGGTTAAAAGCCGAGGGTGAAGCCGGAGAAATTGCGGATTTTGAAGAAAAAATAAACCTTATTATTGACCATTACAATCAATATAATGTATTAAAGGAGAGTACTTTAATTGAATTTTTAAATGGTTTAACATCTGTTGGAGGCCAGGGTGAACGTGACACCATACTTTTTGGCTTAAATGGCCGACCAATTATTGCACGCACTGAAAATCAAAAAAAACTTGTGAAAGCTTACGATAGTAATGATTTGTTGTTTGCAGTTGGTCCGGCAGGTTCAGGAAAAACATATACTGCAATTGCTTTAGCCGTAAGGGCTTTAAAACAAAAATCGGTTAAAAGAATTATTTTGAGCCGCCCGGCTGTTGAAGCTGGTGAAAAATTAGGTTTTTTACCTGGTGATATGAAAGAAAAAATTGACCCATACCTCCAACCTTTATATGATGCTTTAATGGATATGATCCCAGCAATTAAACTTAAAGAGTATATTGACAATGGTACCATCCAGATTGCTCCACTTGCTTTTATGCGGGGGCGCACCCTTAATAACGCATTTGTAATTTTGGATGAAGCTCAGAACACTACCAACAACCAACTAAAAATGTTTCTTACCCGCATGGGTGAGAATGCAAAATTTGTGGTTACCGGTGATATTACTCAAATTGATTTGCCAAATCCCAACAATTCAGGCCTGGTGCAGGCCTTACGCATATTAAAGGGTATTAAGGGCATAGAATCTATCTATTTTACTGTAAAAGATATTGTACGCCACAGGCTGGTTAAGGATATTGTTAATGCATACGAAAAGGAGTAAAACTATTTTATAATTTTTTGTTTCAAACTTTCAAACTGAAATTATATAAATATTAAAATAAATCGGATATGGAAAATGCAATTGTGAAAACCAATTATAACTTCCCTAAGCAAAAAAATGTTTATACCGGAAAAGTGCGGGATGTTTATAATATTGATGATGAATTTTTAGTAATGGTGGCAACAGACAGAATTTCAGCATTTGACGTTGTTTTACCAAAGGGAATTCCATTTAAGGGACAGGTTTTAAATCAGATAGCGTCATATTTTCTTGATGCAACATCTGATATTTTACCAAACTGGAAAGTAGCTGCACCCGATCCAATGGTTACAGTTGGCATATTTTGTGAACCATTTAAGGTTGAGATGGTAATAAGGGGATACCTTACCGGCCATTCATGGCGTGAGTTCAGGTCAGGTAAACGAGTAATTTGTGGTGTACAAATACCCGATGATATGGTTGAAAACCAGAAATTTGCAGAACCAATTATTACCCCAACAACAAAAGCGTCGCATGGTCATGATGAAGATATATCCAAGGAAGAAATAATCAAAAATGGTATAGTTGCTGAATCAGATTACATTCAACTTGAGAAATATACACGTGATTTGTTTGCACGAGGAACTGAAATGGCTTCAAATATGGGACTCATTTTAGTAGATACAAAGTATGAGTTTGGAAAGAGAAATGATAAAATATATCTGATTGATGAAATTCATACTCCCGATTCATCCAGATATTTTTATTGTGAAGGTTATGAAGAAAGGTTAAAAAATGGCGAGCCGCAAAAGCAGTTATCAAAAGAGTTTGTAAGACAATGGTTGATTGAAAATGGATTTCAGGGAAAAGAGGGACAAAAAATACCTTTTATGAATAATGAATTTGTGAACCTGGTTTCTGAACGCTATATTGAACTATATGAAAAGATTACAGGGAAAATTTTTCTGAAAGCTGAGCCTTTTGATGCTGATAACAGAATTGAAAAAAACGTTATTAAATGTCTTAACGAGTTGATGAAGTAAAGATGAGAAAGAAAATAGCTTAATTATGTTAAATATTTTAGGTGTGGGTAATTTTTGAATTTTTTTTGCACAAATAACTACTATCCGGTTTTTAAGTAAAACACCGGATTGTTTTTTTAAAAAATTACCATTGAAATTATTGTTGTTGATAATTTATTATGTCAGGGTTAAAAAAGTTAAGAATTTTTGCTCCGGGATTGTTACCATTAGTTGTTTTGATAACAGCTGAATCGATCTGGGGTTTTAAAACCGGAATTTATCTGGCAATTGGGTTTGGAGTTCTGGAATTAATATGGAATGCTATTAAAGAAAGAAGGATTGTAAATAGTATAGTTATTGAAATTGGAATGTTGGTAATATTTGGAATTATAGAACATTTTCTTGACGGCAGGTTAACTGAACATATTAAAATAATAACAATAACAGGCTTGCTTGTTGTATTTGTTGGAGTATCAGTGTTTTCGATGTATAATTTTCTATTGTCAACGGGTGGCAGGTATTTTAAAAACATTAATATTGGCCCCTGGGAAGCCTTTCAGATAAAACAAACCCTTAAAATATTATTCTGGTTTTTGGTTGCATACGCTATAATATACATTTCAGCATTATTATTTGTAAATAGCTATACAGAATTTTTAGGCGGTAATGGGATTATATTTTTTACAGGTTGTTTTGTTTTAATGATTATTTTACAGAAAATCAGAACTAAAAAAGCTATAGCAGCCGAAAATGAATGGTTGCCCATTGTAACTGAAACCGGCCTGGTTATTGGAAGCGCTCCCCGATTCGCATTTCATAAAAGCACTGAGAAGTGGGTACATCCGGTTGTTCATTTGCATATAATTGGTAAAAAAGGTATTTGGATGCAAAAACGACCACATCATAAAATGGTTCAACCGGGTAAGTGGGATACGGCGGTGGGTGGGCACGTTTCGGTAAATGAGCCTGTTGAATTGGCCCTCGTCAGAGAGGCCTATGAAGAAATCGGTTTAGAAATAATTAATCCTATATTACTTGGTAAATATATATGGGAAAGTGAAATTGAACGGGAATTGGTTTTTGCCTTTGCTTTAAATTTCAATGGTACAATTATACCAAATCCCACCGAACTCGATGGAGGGCAATATTGGTCATTCGATGAAATTGAAAATAATATTGGAAAAAATCTTTTTACTCCAAATTTCGAATTTGAATATTCTCTTTTTAAAACTGAGCTTAAATTTAATAGCAAATAAACAAATACTTTATCCCTGCAATATAAAAATGGTTGGCTTTTTATCCAAATCAGGAAGTTTTCCTTTCCAGTTTTTTACCGATTTGGTTACAACATATTCATCATCCAAAGTAAGGTTACATGCAATACACAAATTAGTTACAGGACTGCAGACAGATAAAATATCCTGGGCAAGATAATTGTTCCTGAATGGTGTTTCAATAAAAACCTGGCTTTGATTTTCATTACGCGACCGTAATTCCAATTTTCGGATTGTTTTTATCCTCTCTTCCTTTTTTATTGGAAGATAGCCGTTAAATGCAAAGTTTTGTCCGTTCATACCGGATGCCATTAATGCAAGCAATATTGATGATGGGCCCACAAGGGGAACCACCTGAATTCCTGATTCATGAGCAATTTTTACAACATCGGCACCGGGGTCGGCAATTCCGGGGCATCCCGCCTCAGATATTATTCCAACATCATGCCCGTTCTTTAACGGCTTAAGGTATTCTGAAATCTGACCCGGTGTGGTATGTTTATTTAATTCCATAAAGGTTGAGTTGTCAATATCCATTTGCCGGCTAAGTAATCTCAAATAACGGCGGGCAGTACGCAAATCTTCTACAATAAAATGTCTGAGCTTTACAGCAATCAGTGCTACTTCCGCAGGTATTATGTGGCCTGTTTCCGCCGCGCCAAGTGTGTTGGGGATGAGATATAGTTTTCCTTTCATCATTCAAAAATAATCAAATTACTTATTTTGTGGCTCACCCCGTAAAGCAATTTTCGGAAACTGTAATTTTCATTACATTTTTATCAAGGCTGGCTTTTTTTGTCTTACCAGAAACCCTAAAATCTACCTATCAGATATTCTATATATCTCATAGCTATTGTGTGAAATTACGTCTGCTTAATAGTCTAAATTTATGTATGGATTTACATTCTGGCTGTTCCATAATTCAAACTTCCGGAACAATCTGCCATTTTTATTGTATTTTAAACCCAAATTTGTCTTTAGCCATTTTTTCTAATTACCGTCATTAGAAATTAATAGTATTAAGTTATTGATTACATGCCTTCTATTTTGACAAATCGCTAAAGAAAAACTAAAAATTTGTAATCAGAAATGCTTACAAATTAAGTTTTTTTAAAGCAGCCTGTA